>CAZARO010000629.1:0-4225 GCA_964487165.1 uncultured Solibacteraceae bacterium
CGAGCGCGCTCGTGAGCGGAACTTTCCCTTGGTGCAACTGCGCCTCCAGGTATGTCAGCATTTCGCTCGCCGTGGAGCGAATCGCACCAGCGCCGGCGAGAGCGTCCAAATTCCAAGGGCGCGCCGGCTGGTGCCCCGGACCGTGGCCTTGCACGAATCGCTTCTCCTGCTCCGGCGACAGTTTCACGACGGTGTCGCTCAGCCCCAGCGGTCCGGTGACCAGCGCCTTCAGCAATTCCGGATAGGTCACACCGGCGCGATTCGCCAGCGCCTGTCCCAGCAGTCCCAGCCCCAGATTGCTGTAGTTGAACTCCGCATCCGCCGGCTTGCTCACGCCCTTCTTGGCTAGGAATGCGTACAGCTTCGCCGGACAGTAGTCCGCATAAGGGTCCTGCGGGTCGGCGGGGCTGAAATTGTCGGGCATGCGCGGCAATCCCGAGTGCTGCGTCGCCAGGTCCAGCAGGGTGATCTCCGCGCCTTCGGGTTTGGCCACCGTCCCCGGCGGCAGCAACTCACGCACCGGATCGTCCAGCTTTACCTTGTGCTGCTGCACCATCTGCGCCAGTATGAGCGCGGTGAAAGTCTTGGATATCGAGCCGATCTCGAAGATCGAATCCTCCTTTACCGGCCCGTAGACGAAGATCCGCCGGGTGCCGTGCTGCACCACTCCGATCACCACGCCACCGCTGGCCGCGGGCGCCAACGCGCCGTCTTTCAGTGCCGCCGCCAGGTCGCGATCGAGCACCGCTTTCAATTCCCCTACGGGCACCGGCGCCATAGCCTCGTCATATTTCGGCGGCTCCGGCGGCTTGGCGAAGATCGCGGCCGCCTGCCGCACGAACTTCAGCAGCATGTTTCCCCCTTGCGACCATGTCCCGTCCAGTTCATCGCCACTTTCCGAAAGGGTCCCCGACCAGCGCCCCTTGGCCGCCGTAATCTCGAACGAAAACTTGTCGCCCTGGAACTCCACGTTGTCGCAAGGAATCCCCATCGCCCCTTGATCCAGGCTGTCGAAGGAACAATACTCCTTCGCGGCGCGGTCGCTTTTCACCTGAAGCTGTATGCGCAATTTGGTACCGCCGGCATCGATGGCTCCAAGCCAGATGCCATCTACGCGCGACGGTTTTTCCGCAGCTAAGAAGGCTTCATCGCGGCGAAACACCAGCGGCATCTCCTGCCCCTGCGACCAGCTTCCCTCGAGTTTCGCGCCGTCTTCGGAGACCGTGCCGTGCCACTTGCCGCCCACGCTCGGAACATCGAAGGACAACGCCTTCTCCGCCAGCTGGATGTTCGCGCATGGCAGACCCATCGCGCCCTGATCCAGGCTATCGAGCGATCCCTCGGCCGCTCTCCCGCCACTCGTCTTCAGGTGCAGCTTGACATGCAGCGGGCCTAGCATGCCCGAATAGTCGCCGGCGATTTTGGGCGTCTGCGCCATCGCTGTTCCAATATACACGAGCAAAGATATCCAACGAATCGTCATTGTTCATCACTCCTGGTTCCCATTTGTCCCGACACTAAGGTAGTCGTCGCCGCGGGGATTTCCTGGCAGATTTCCGGGAGATTTTTCTCGGGCAGCTTCGGCGTGGTAAAATTCCCATTCTCCTCTATTTCAGGCCGTAATATCCGGTGCATTGTTACAGGAGTATTCATGCCGCTCTTTCTCGACCACAACAAGTACTACCGTCTCCCGTGGAACCTGCCTGACAATGCCATTTCGTGGTTGGAAGTGACGAAGGCCTGCAACATGTACTGCGAGGGGTGCTACCGCGAGAACGGCCCCAAGGGACACAAATCCCTGGACGAGATTAAACGCGACCTGGCAGTCTTCAAGAAATACCGCAAGACGGATGGTATCTCGATAGCCGGAGGAGATCCCCTGGTCCATCCCGAGATTGTCGAGATCGTGCGGCTGGTTGCGCGGGAGGGGCTCAAGCCGATTATCAACACTAACGGCCTGGCACTGAACCTGGAATTGCTGCTGCAGTTGAAGAGAGCCGGCGCGGCGGGATTCACCTTCCATGTGGATAGCAAGCAGCACCGCCCCCGCTGGAGCGGCAAGACCGAGATCGAGCTGAACGCGCTGCGGCTCCAATTCGCCCAGATGCTTGCCCAGGTGGGCGGACTCTCATGCGCCTTCAACTCGACCGTTTATGCGGACACCTTGCAGTACGTCCCGGACATTGTGGCGTGGGGACAGGAGCACATCGATATCGTACACGTCCTCGTTTTCATCGCCATCCGCGCGGCCGTGCTGCAGTCGAAATTCGATTATTACGCCGGCGCCGACAAGGTGGACATGGGCCGAATCGTCTATTCGACTCCGGATGAGAGCCAGCGGCTGGACATCCTCTCCAACGACGTGGTGGAAGCGATCCGCACCCGCTATCGGGATTTCGAACCGAGCGCCTACTTGAACGGCACCGAGAAGGTCGACTCCTTCAAGTGGCTGCTGACGGGGCGCATCGGAACGAAGAAGACCATATTCGGCTACGTGGGTCCCAAGTTCATGGAGCTGGCGCAGACGCTCAACCATCTGCGCAAGGGGACGTACCTGGCCTACACCAGCCCCAGCGTGCAGAGAAACGCGAAAGCCATGATCCTGCTGGCGCCTCTCGATCGCGGCCTGCGAGGGATTGCCGGGAAGTTTCTCCGCTCCATCGTCAGGCACCCGCTCAATCTTTTCCGGCGGCTGCATCTGCAATCGGTCACCATCATTCAGCCGGCGGACGTGCTGTGCAACGGCGCCATGAGCATGTGCGACGGCTGCCCCGATATTACGGTGTGGAAAGATGAGCTGGTATGGTCGTGCCGGTTGGAAGAGCAGATGAAGTTCGGCTGCTTCGTGCGGGCGGTGCCCAAGGGGCAAACTCGCACGGTCCTCACCAAGGTGGGGCCTTAGCGAACTGCGGCAAAGCAAGAATTTGGCCACGGATGAACACGGATGAACACGGATGAACACGGATAAGAAGGAAGCAAGAGTGAGAATTACTCTGCGGTGGGTTTTTATCCGTGTTAATCGGTGTTCATCTGTGGCTAATAATTCTCTTACCACCGGGCGCGCGGCATTACACTGAGACTGATGAGAGCGCCGATATCAGCAGGCCTCGTTCTAATTTTGACCGCCTTATCCATGCCGGCCGCCGCACCGGCGCCGGTGAAGAATCGGGCGCCGCTCGCCGAGAGCGCCTTCTATCGCCTGCCGCTGACCTCCGTCAAGCCGGCGGGCTGGCTGCGCGGCCAGCTGCAATTGCAATCGCAGGCCATTACCGGACACCTGGACGAATTCTGGCCGGACGTGGGCGCGAACTCCGCCTGGCTGGGCGGATCGGGCGAAGGATGGGAGCGCGGTCCTTATTATCTGGACGGGCTGGTGCCGCTGGCGTATCTGTTGAACGATCCCAGGCTGATCGCGAAGACGCGCCCGTGGATCGAATGGACCATCACTCACCAGTCCGCCGACGGCGCCATAGGGCCGGCGAAGAATCACGACTGGTGGCCCACCATGATCATGCTCAAGGTGCTGACCCAGTACCAGGAGGCGACCGGCGATGCGCGCGTGATCCCCGTGATGGAGAAATATTTCGCCTACCAGAGTCGCATTCTGGCGGGCGAGCCGATTCCGGTTTTCAACCGCGGCAAGATGCGGCGCGATTTTTCCTATATCGACGACATTGTGCCGGGGGTGCTGGCCGCGCTCGACAGGCCGCCCGCGGATACGGGCAAAGAGCCGCCCGCCGCTTTGTACAATCTCGGCAATTCGCAGGCCGAAGATTTGCTGCGTTTCATCGACGTGCTGGAACGCGCGCTGGGCAAAAAAGCGGTCATGGATTTCCAGCCGATGCAACCGGGCGACGTCACGGAAACCTACGCCGACATCGGAGCCAGCACGCGCGATCTTGGTTTCAATCCAGCGACGAGCATCGAACAGGGGATACCCAAATTCGTGGAATGGTATCGCGGGTATTACAAAGCGTAGTTATCCAACATCCACGATCACCGGCGCATGATCGCTCGGCTTCGGCTCCCAGCCGCGCGCGGCGCGCAGGATGCGGGCTTTTTTAAGCGAAGGCGCGAGATCGGGCGTGACCCAGATATGGTCGAGGCGGCGGCCCCGGTTCGACGCTTCCCAATCGGCGGCGCGGTAGCTCCACCACGAATAAAGTTTTTCTTGCTCGGGCGTGAAATGCCGCACGGCATCGACCCAATGATGCGCTTTTTGCCA
>CAZARO010000630.1:0-4220 GCA_964487165.1 uncultured Solibacteraceae bacterium
CCGGCCTGACTGCTCCGGGCGAGTTTCAGTTCAACGTGGTTGTGCCTTCCTCGCTCCCCAACGGCGACCAGCCGGTGACCGCAATGTACAACGGATTGACCACGCAGGCCGGAACACTGCTCACCGTGCATCAGTAGCGCGAGCCGTCGATAA
The DNA here is from genome assembly GCA_964487165.1 of uncultured Solibacteraceae bacterium. Classification (GTDB taxonomy): domain Bacteria; phylum Acidobacteriota; class Terriglobia; order Bryobacterales; family Bryobacteraceae; genus PALSA-129. The sequence goes on from CAZARO010000630.1 coordinate 154, forward strand.
GCGCAAATGTCACCCGCACGATGAACAACACGACGTCGTTGATCGCTGCGCTCTCAAACCGCTTGCTTACGCGCGCGGCTCAGTATGCGGCCCCTTACAGAGCCGTGGCCGTCAGGGAGCGGATGCGCAAATATTTATGACGCTCTGTTTTTAATTGCCCCGGCCGCCGGCCCCGGGACGAACGTCGATACTGTCGACGCGCTTGCTTAAATCGCGTGCCACACCGACGATCATGAATTCCAGCGGATCGCTGCCGGTGTTCTCGAAGGAATGGACGTCGCCCAATTGAATCGGCACAGCGTCGCCTTCTTTGATTGAGGCGGTCTCTGCGCCGCCGCGCCCTCCGACGGTCACCGTTCCGGAGCCCTTCATCACGAAATAAAACTCCGCCACCTCATGGTGCATGTGCGGGCCGACGGAAGTTCCGGGCGGCAGAACCAGATGATCGACATACGCCCACGAGGTCGTGAAGATCGAGGGATCGAGGGCGCGGCGATACTGCACCGTGCCCTTGCCGCCGCTCATCGCATTGACCGGCCGCAGAAGCGCGCGGTCGAGCTGCATGGTGATGAACTGCGGGATCGGGTCGACCGGCACGTCCACCCGCGGATCGTTGAGGTTGAAGGCGTCGTACTGGTCCTTGGCCATCGAGACGTTGATGTTCAGCCACTGCACCGGCCGATCGGTGGGGTTGTAGATGCCGTGCGAGTGACCCATTCGGCAGGGAGCGCCGGCCGGACCCTTTAATAAGGACGTGCGGCCATCGATGGTGAATTGCGCCTCGCCATCGAGGATGACGAACATCTCTTCGCACTGATTGTGAAAGTGCGCGCCGATCCCGCTCTTGGGCAGGATTACGCCGCGATGCAGAAACTCGAGGTTCGGTTCCAGCGTGTGGGCATCGAACAAGGCCCCGAAGTCAAGCGACCCGGCCCCGCCATGTACGGAAGGGCTGTGCCGGTACTTACTGGGATCGCTGTGCGCGATACGCGCCGCCAGGGGTTCGCGCGCGACGGTCGGCAGCAGCAACAACGCTCCCAACCCCATGCCCAAAGCCAGGTAATAAAGCTTCATCGCCTATCTCCTTCCCGATGCATAATATCACCGATTCCGCGCCATAGCTGGCTATTTCGAATTTCGAAACGGGCTATTTCGAATCGAAAAGCAGAGTCGAATAGTCTTTCGTGGCGAGAGTGTTCTCCACCGTGGGCCACACCTTCTGGTGTACGTCAGACTTGATCCACTTCTGGCGTAGCTCTTCGCTCTCGTAGGTCAGTTGAAAGCGATAGTTGACGCCCGCCGGGGCCGCTCCCGTATAGACCGTGCGCAGCTTCAGAAGCTTCACGTCGATGTAGCCCGGGAATTTCTCGGCGGCCGGTTTGAAAATGGTGTGGAAGTTCTTCAGCATCTCCGCTTCGCGCGCGGCATCCACCGAAAGGTCGCAGTACAGAACAATCGGACTCTTGGCGGCCGGCTGCGCGCGAATTCCTTTCATGCCGGCGACAGCGGCCATCATGGCGGTGATATAAGAACGTCGTTTCATGCGTGCTCCTCGTGCGGTCATTAGTAAGTCTGGTACAGCGGCTTCTCGCCGGGGATGGCGACGCGGATGCGGTAGACGCTGGTGCTGGCGGTGATGTAGAGCGTCTTTCCGTCGTCGCCCCAATTGCAGTTGGCCGCGGTCTCACCGGGCTGAATGGTGCCCAGATGCTTGCCGTCCGGTGAAAAGACCCAGACCCCTTCCGGGCCGGCAGCGTAAATGTTGCCTTGCGAATCCACCTTCATGCCGTCGGGAATGCCCTGTTCCTTCGCGCCCCCCAGATCGTAGAACATGCGGCCATTGGAAACGGTGCCGTCGGCGGCAACGTCGTAGCGCATCCAGAAGCGCTTCTTCTCATCGGAATTGGATACGTAGAGAGTCTTCTCGTCGGGCGATAGCGCGATCCCGTTGGGCCGGTTGAGGTCCTTAATAACGGCCTGGACCTTGCCGGCGTTATAGAGGAAGACGCCGTTGAACTTCAACTCTTTCGCGGGATCGTCATCCTGCTTCGGGAGACCGTAAGGCGGATCGGTGAAATAAAGCGCTCCGTCAGAGCGGTAGAGCAGGTCGTTGGGGCTGTTGAAACGGTGGCCTTCGAACTTCTCGATGTAAGGCGTCATCGCCAGGTCTTTGCCAACCCGTACGATCCGCCGGTAGCCGTGCTGGCAGAGGAGCACCGCGCCGTCCTTATCGGCGATCATCCCGTTGGGTCCGATCAACGCTCCGGAAGGCGCACCGGCGGGGCCGCCGGCGTTCGGGATGAGTACTTTCACGTCGCCGGCCGGAGTGACGGAGCGCACCACGTTCCCCGGTATATCGCTGAACCACAGGAGACCTTCGGGCCTCCAAACCGGGCCCTCGGTAAACAGGAATCCGGTGGCCACTTTTTCGATCTTGGAGTCTTTGGGTACCAGCGCGTCGAATGCCGGATCGAGGCGGACGATGGTGCCGATGGATGGCGTCTCTTTGACGGGAACGGGCGCCGGAGCGTTAGAGCAGCTGGTCAGCACGAGAGGGAGAAGTATCGCGTAGGAAATCTTCATGGAATTCCGCACCTGCCGGTTCTCATTGTTGGTGAAAAATGTTCACGGGTCAAGGCGAAAACTCGAAAAACGGCAACGCGGCGACTTCAGGATCGGACGGCGCCGACTCGGTCCGCAAGTAGCGAGAAGATCTCGCGGTAGAAATGGGGATGCGAATTCCAGGTCTGCGCGGTCACGATTCGCCCGTCCCGCACGGCCTGGTCGCGCACGTAGATGCCGCCGGCCTGCTCCGCGTCCAGCCGCACGTGTTCGTAGCACGTCACCCGCTTGCCGCGCGCCAGCCCGGCCGCCGCCAGTATCTGCACACCGTGGCAGATGGCGAAGATCCACTTCTCCTGACGATCGAACTCCTGCACCAGCTCGATCAAGTGCGCGTTGTTCCGCAGATACTCCGGCGCCCGTCCGCCCAGAAGCAGCACGGCGGCGTAGTCATCCACGCTCACCTGGTCGAATGCCAGATCCGCTTCCAGGCCGTACCCGTGGCGCTCGATATAGGTGTCCCATCCCGCCTCAAAATCGTGCATCACCAGGTTGAGCCGCCTGCGGGATGGCGCCGCCACCACCGCCTGCCAGCCTTCCTCTTGGAAGCGATGCAGCGCGTAGAGCGCCTCGTACGATTCCCCGCCATCGCCAGTGACGATCAGGATCTTCGACATGCTTCTCACCTCATCAATTCCGCCAACTTGTCTTTCACCGCGGCGCCCCAGATGTCGTAGCCTTTGGCTTGCGGGTGCAGATTGTCGGGGCGGAACGCATCGGGCAGGAAGTACCCCTTTTCGTCCAGGAACTTGGGGCCGATATCCATATAAAAGACGTGGCGTTGATCATCGAGTCTGGCGATGATTTTATTGATTTCCGTGATCTTGTCGCGTACCGAATCGCCGGGCAGCCCGCGCGGGAAGACGGCGAGCAGGAGAATCTTCGCATGCGGGAAATCATTGCGCATCTCGAGGACCACGGCGCCGACGCCCTCCGCGATTTCCGCAGCCGTCATGGTTCCGGCATTGTCGGTCCCGCCGGTATTGTTGGTGCCGATCATCAGCATGATCGCCTTCGGCTGGAACCCCTGGCCTTCGCCATTCTTGAGGCCCCAGAGGACGCCCTGGGTGGTGTCGCCCGCGATGGCGAAGTTGGCGGTCCGCATGCTGCCGAAATACTTGTCGAACATCGCCTTGTTGGCGTCGCCCTGCACCCACCAATCGGTAATGGAGTCTCCATCCAGCAGGAAGTCGATGTTCCCCTGCTTCGCGGTGTCGACGAAACCCACGTGCCGGGGCCCCATCCGCAGAGCGGTCTGCGTGTAGGTGGCCGCGACGTTGAGACGCGGAGGTTGCAGCATCAGCAGCGGCTCATATTTCTTGAGCAGCGGCTTAGCGGAGGACTTATCCGCGTCGATCCACTTCTTGACCGCCTGGTTGACCTGCGCCAAGTCCGCGGGCGTGGGTCGCGGGATGGCTACCTCGGGCGGCACCGGAGCCGGCGGC
>CAZARO010000631.1:0-4197 GCA_964487165.1 uncultured Solibacteraceae bacterium
GCGGCCGCACGCCCCGGCTGCGCCAGTGGCTGATCGTCGCGCAAGTGGCCGCTTCGGTCCTGGTGCTGGCCACCGCGGGCATCTTTATCCGCAACTTTCAGAAGTCCCAGCAGCGCGACCCGGGGTTCGACGCCGCTCACCTGCTGACGGTGGATCTGAATCTGGGCGGCCTGCGGTTTTCGCGCGGCCAGGCACGGGAATTCTACCTTCAGGCAAAGAGCCGCGTCAGCGGCCTGGCGGGCGTGGACGCGGCCTCTCTGGCCGACGTGCTGCCGCTGGGAAACCAACGCACGGTCTCTGTCCCGCAGTTCGGCGCAGTGGCCACCGCCACTGTCGACCCCGCCTATTTCCGCGCCATGGGGATTCCACTCCTGCGCGGCCGTGAACCGCAGCCCGAGGAACTCAATGTCGCGATTGTAAACCAGGCGCTGGCCGAACGCTTGTGGCCCGGCCAGGATCCCATCGGCAAATCCCTGCGAGTGGGCCGCGCGCAGTCGCAACAGCAGGTAATCGGCATGACGGCAACCGGCAAGTATTGGTCTCTCACCGAGCCCCCGCGGCCGTTCCTATATCAGTTCTCGGCGCAGTTCGACGGGCCTGCCGCCAGCCTGGCGATCCGTACGCGAGGCCCATCGGGAAATCTGTCCGCGCAGGTAAGCCAGGAGATCCAGCGGCTGAATCCGGACCTCCCCGCGATCGCGGCCGAGACTGGCCACGAGCGGCTGCGCATCTGGCTCGAACCCCAGCGCGCCGCGGCACTGTTGCTCGGCGTCCTCGGCATGGCAGCGCTGGCTCTGGCAATCACGGGGCTCTACGCGTTGTTGGCGCAACTGCTGGTCGAGCGCACTCCTGAGATCGCGGTGCGCGTGGCGCTGGGGGCATCGCGGCGCGCTGTGCTCGTCCTGCTGCTTCGTCAAAGTGCGATTTTGATTGCGGCCGGCACCGCGGCGGGCATTGCCGCATCGGCCGTGGTGGCGCGATTGCTCGCAGCAGTCGGCGGCCCGTTGGGCTCTTTGGATGCGCCGGCGCTCTTTGCGATCGTGGTGCTGCTGGCCACAGTGGGCGCAGCGGCAACAGCGCTCCCGGCGTACCGCGCATTGCGCATCGACCCGGCCAGCGCGCTGCGCAGTGAGTAAGTCAGTTCCTCCACTCAAGGCTGAAGCCCACCCCACCAGGCGGATCGGCACATCTTGGTGGCGCGGGCTTCAGCCCGCGATATATCGCGAACCGATATCGAGGGCGCAGCCCTCGCCTACCACATGAAGCAATTTAATGAAACCTGAGCGCGAACCTTCCTCGTCCCTCGTGTTAGCAGGACTTGGAGAAGCGCCATGCGACGCCAAAATAAATCTAGTTGTCTTGTCTCTGTTTTCTTAATTACCGCGGGGGCCGCGATGGCGCAGCCGGCGGACCCGCCTTCGCGCGTGGCGCGATTGAATTACCTCAACGGGCAGGTTTCCTTCCGTCCGGGCAGCGTGGAAGACTGGGCCGCGGCTACTCTCAATTACCCCTTGACCTCGGGCGACCACCTCTGGACTGATCCCGGCGCGCAGACCGAAATGCATGTCGGCTCCACGGCCATCCGCATGGGCTCGGAGACTGCGTTGGCGTTCCTGAATCTCGACGATCGTACGGTGCAATTGAGCCTCACCGACGGCTCGCTCAACGTACATATCCGTTCCATGCGGCCCGATGAAGTCTATGAAGTCGATACTCCCAACGCGTCGGTAACGCTGCATCCGGGAGATTACCGCATCCATGTCGACGGCAATAACAACGCCACCTTCGTGACCACGAACACCGGCGAGGCTGACATCGCGGGCGGCGGCGCCAATTTTCCGGTGTACCCGCGGCAGATGGCCCGCCTCACGGGGACCGATCGGCTCAGTCAGGAAATCACGGCCGTTCCCTCGCCCGACGCCTTCGACATGTGGTGCCAGGAGCGCGAGCGCCGCGAAGCATCCATGGTGTCGGCGCGCTACGTTCCGCGCGACATAATCGGCTATGAGGACCTGGATGCGTATGGCGTGTGGCGCAACGTGCCGCCGTACGGATGGGTCTGGACGCCGACCGATGTGCCTCCCGGTTGGGCGCCGTATCGCGAGGGCCATTGGGCCTGGGTGGAGCCGTGGGGTTGGACGTGGATTGACGACGAGGCTTGGGGCTTTGCGCCGTTCCACTACGGGCGCTGGGCGTTCATCGCGGGAGCGTGGTCGTGGGTGCCGGGCCGTCTGGATCCGGCGGTGCGCCCGGTGTATGCTCCGGCGCTAGTGGCCTTCGTCGGCGGACCGCGCTTCGGGGTGGCTATCGGAGTGGGCGGCGGTGTCGGCATGGCGGCCTGGTTTCCGCTAGGCCCCGGCGAGGTTTTTCGCCCCGCCTATGCGGTGAGCGAGGTCTACGTGCGGCAGATCAATATCGTTCACCTGACCGATGTGACGGTGATCAACCGGGTCGAGGTCGGCAACGTTCACTACGTCAACCAGGGCGTGCCCGGAGCGGTGATCGCGGTCCCACACGAAGCGTTTGTGGGCGCGCGGCCGGTAGCTTCGGTAGCCGTGCGCGTGGATGCCCGCGAAGTGGCGGGAGCGCCGGTGACGATGACGGCCGGTGTCCCGCCGCGGCGGGAGAGCGTGCTGGCCGGCCCCGTGCGGACCAGCGCCCCGCCGGCTCGTTTTGCGGAGGCGCGGGTGGTGATGAAGTCTACGCCGGCGCCGCCGCCCGTCTCGTTCGCTGCCAAGCAGCACGCCCTGGAAGCCAGCGGCGGACGTCCGCTGGATGCCGCTACCATGAATAGCTTGCGGGCATCGGCCCCGCCGCGCAACGACCGTCCCGCGCTGCGCAGCGCGGAAACACGCAATGAAACGCCCGCCGCGAAGCCGGCGGAAGAGCGCAGGAGCGAGCCTTCGCGAAACGACAAGAGGTCGAATAAGAAGGCGACGAAGAAATAGCGGTGGGCGGGCTCTGTTGAAGCCCGACTCTTGGCGTGCTAGAACCAATGGAGGGACAAGCCGAGAGCCATGAGCGACGAAACTACACAAGCGCCGGATTTCGTGAGCCTCTACCGCCGTGCCTTCCGGGAATTCGGCGCCCATGCGCTGTGGAACAAGCGTCTTCTGGAACAGCCTCAACCGGAAGATGCTCTTGTAATCGCCCGCGCTCTACGCATCGAGGGGAACCGCGACGCCCGGCGGCTGGCGGAGCAGATCGAGCACGCTTGCCGTGCCGTTATCTGAATTCCCGCCGAGGTCTTGCGGCTCCTGGCGGTCCACCGCGATCCGGAGACTTACCTCGCTGGCAGCACGCCGCTCAATCGGGATTCTCCGCGCTATTCCGGCGACATCGATATTTTCCATGACCGCGAGGAGCGCGTGGCGATTGCGGCTGAGCAGGACCGCGCGTTGCTCGAACAACACGGCTACGAATTGCAATGGATCCGGCGTGAGCCGGCCATCCATACGGCCTCGGTTGAGCATCAGGGTGAGTCCACCAGGCTGGAATGGGTGGCCGACAGCGATTTTCGGTTTTTTCCGACCGTGCGCGATGAGACTTTCGGCTATATCCTGCACCCAGTTGATTTAGCCGCAAACAAGGTCATGGCTGCGGCCGACCGCCGCGAAGTACGCGACCTGGTTGACCTGGTGACCGTTCACGAGACCATACTGCCGCTGGGGGCCGTGATCTGGGCGGCTGTCGAGAAATCGCCTGGCTTCACTCCGGAGGGATTGATTGCCGAAATCCGGCGCAATGCTCACTACCCGGCAGCCGAATGGCGCGCGGTGGCGGCCAGCGAACCACTGGATCCGCATGCGGTGACGGGGAAACTCCGATCAGCCCTCGATGCCGCTGAGTCCTTCGTTGCGCGCATGCCCACGGATAAGCTGGGTCTGTTGTTCCTGAAAGAGGGCCGCGTGGTGCAACCCGACCCCGACCGTCTGAGTGAGTACCAAACTCATGCCGGCCAAAGGCGCGGCCACTGGCCAACGAGCACCGGCATTACGACTGCAATGTTGGAGCGATACCGCAAGCCGCCAGAGTCTTAGTGGGTTATTTACGGCTGAATCAGGCCGGCGCGGATGGCATAACGCACCATGCTGGCGGTCTCATGGACGCCGAGTTTTTCCAGGATGCGGCTGCGGTGCGAATCGGCCGTCTTGTAGCTGATCCCCAATCGCGCGGCGGCTTCTTTGGTGGACTTTC
>CAZARO010000632.1:0-4193 GCA_964487165.1 uncultured Solibacteraceae bacterium
GGCCGTCCCCCGCGCTGACGCTGGCCAGGGCGCAGCTCACCAGGCAGTTGGTTTCAAACGATCAATACGCCGCTCTGCTGGCGACAGAAAAGCCTCGGACTGCCTGGGAGCTCGATGCCGTCGGCGAACTTGTCCACGTTGCGGGCGAGATCGAGGGGGATCAGCCGGCTCTTCCCCTGCTGGAATTCTCCGTTGATCAGGACGCCGCGCGTGGGGCCGAAGCCGTTGTAGGCGTATGGCGTGGCAAGCTTGATCTTCTGAATGCGGACCTCCAGCACGTCGCCCGGCTCGGCGCCTTCGATGAAGATCGGGCCGGTAAGAATGTGGCCGCCGGGGCCGCGCTCCTCACGCGGCGGCTGGTTGGCGTAGATGGCCTTCCATTCCGGCTGGATATCCTCGTCCTTCACGCCCACCTGCGCCAGGCGCTGCGGGCTGCTGGTGCTCATGGTCAGGATTTCAACCCGGTCGCCGGACTGGATGCGCAATACCGGCTTGGCTCCGGCCCAATAGTTGCCCCAAACCACGGTGGTGGGTGACGATGTCAGCTTATAATCGGCCGCGTGGGCCGCGGCCAGGGCCGCCAGGAACACGAATAGTGGCTTCATGGTATCGCTCGCTGAATGAGTATCCAGCGATTCTACCGCACGCTCGAAGTCTTTGGCTCTTGGATATGAGCTTTTAGCTCCTGGCTCCGAATCGGCCGCTTGCCGAGCCGCTTGGTTGTGGGGCAGGATGGCATCCGGATGGCATCCTGCGGCGACCCAGAGGGTGCCCCGGCAATCGGCCTTCCCGAGTGTCGATGGTGCGGACCGGGCGGGTTAACGACTGTTAACGACCCGCCACTTAGCTTCTCAAAGTTTCAGACTCCATGGATAGCGCCGCAGGCGCGTCCGAGGTGCTAAGAGCTAACAGGTAGGCGCCAATCGCCACGAAAGCCTCGCCAGGCATCGCGGAGCGCTATCCTATGAGTTTCACGTCCGTCTACATCTGAAATCCTATGCTCAAACGCATCCTCTTCTCCGCGGCGCTGATTCTCTCCGCGCAGGCGCAAACCAAGCTCTTGCGCTTCCCCGATATCCATGGCAACCAGGTGGTCTTCACCTACGGGGGCGACATTTGGACCGCCTCCGCTTCCGGCGGCACGGCCACGCGGCTCACCGCGCACCCCGGCCTGGAGTTGTTTGCCAAATTCTCACCCGATGGCAAGTGGATCGCATTTACCGGCCAGTACGATGGCGATGAGCAAGTCTACGTGATGCCTTCCACCGGCGGCGAGCCGCGGCAGCTTACCTTCTACCCGGCGCGCGGACCCATGCCGCCCCGCTGGGGCTACGACAACCAGGTCTACGGTTGGACCAACGATGGCAAGAGCGTCATCTTCCGGTCGATGCGTGATGGCTGGTTCCACGGTTTCAGCCGGCTGTATACGGTATCGATGGAGGGCGGTCCAGCCGTGCCGCTTCCCATGCCGACTTCCGGGGCGGGATCGTTTTCGCCCGCCGGGAACCGCCTCGTCTACTCGCCGCAGGCACGCGATTTCCGCACTGAGAAGCGATACAGCGGGGGCGAGGCCAATCAACTGTATATTTTCGACGTGGAGACCCACGAGGCCAAGAAAATCAGCGAAGGCGAGCGCGCCAGCCGCGACCCCATGTGGGTGGGCGGTAGCATCTACTACGATTCCGACAAGGACGGCCACTTCAATCTCTACGCCTACGATGTGGCGAGCAACAAGACCAGCCAGCTCACTACCAACAAGGTCTACGACCTGCGCTGGCCCAGTTCCGACCGCGAATCGCGCATCGTATTCGAATTGAATGGCGAGCTGCAGATTCTCGACCTGAAATCGCACAAGATCACGCCCATTGCGATCACCGTACCTACCGACGGAGTGGCGCGCCGGCCCAGCCGCGTGAGCGCCGGCAGCATGATCGAACAGTTCGGGCTCAGTCCCAAGGGCGAGCGCGCGCTGTTCGCGGCGCGCGGCGATATCTTCACCGTGCCGATCGAAAAAGGGCCGGTGCGCAACTTGACCGACAGCACGGGCGTGCACGAAAAATGGCCCGTATGGTCGCCCGACGGATCGAAAATCGCCTACATTTCCGATAAGACCGGCGAAGAGCAGATCTGGGTAATTCCGCAGGACGGCAGCGGCCCCGCGGAGCAGATCACCGACGGCGAAAAGGTGTTCCTGTACCGGCCCAAATGGTCGCCCGACGGCAAGAGTATCGTGTTCGCCGATAAGGACGGCCGGCTTCTGGTAGTGACGGTTGCGGATCGCAAAGTGAAGGAAATCGCGCACGACACCAGGGGCGGCAACGGCGATTACACCTGGTCGCCCAGCGGGAACTTCCTGGCCTTCAGCATGAACCACGCCAACGGGTTCTCCTCGCTATTCATCGCCTCGCCAGATGGCCAGTTGCACCACGTCAGCAGTGAGAATTTCAACGCCGGCGAACCGGCATGGGATCCCGATGGCAACTACCTGTTCTTCCTCAGCGACCACGAATTCGGACCGGTGATCTCCAGCCGCGAGTTCGATTTTGCCGCCACGCGCAACACCCAGATCTATGCCATGGCGCTGCGCAAAGACGTGAAGCATCCCTTCCCGCCGGAGAGCGACGAGGCCACGGTGGCCGATACGGCGGCCAAAGATGCCAAGAAAGACGAAAAGAAGGACGAGAAAAAGGACGAGAAGCCGGCCGAGCTGAAGATCGATTTCGACGGCATCGAGCAACGCGTGGCGCGCGTTCCGCTGCCCGCCGAGAATTACGACGGGCTCACCGCCAAGAGCGGCTACCTCATCTACGGGGTCTACGGCACGGGGTATTACAGCCGCGACCCGGAAACCAAGCCTTCCCTGCGGATGTACTCGCTCAAGGAGCGCAAAGAGTCCACCGTGATGGATGATTTTACCGGCATGGCTCTTTCGGGCGACGGCAGCAAGCTGCTGGTGCGAACGCCGGCAGGCTATTCGCTCATGGACGCGACTCCCGCGGGCGCATCCTCCAAGAAGACCGTCTCCACTTCCGGCCTGTATGCCGACCGCGTGCCCGCCGAAGAGTGGGCCGAAATCTTCAACGAAGTCTGGCGGCGCTATCGGGACTTCTTCTACGTGCCCAACATGCACGGCTTCGATTGGGAAGCGCTGCGCAAACAATACCAGCCGCTGTTGCAGTACGCCGCCCACCGCACTGACGTCAACTACGTAATCAGCGAAATGATCTCCGAGCTCACCGTGCAGCATGCATACATCGACGGCGGTGATTACCAGACTCCGCCGCGCCCGCGGGTGGCCTTGCCGGGCGCGCGCTTCGAGCTCGATAAGGCGTCCAACCGTTTCCGCATCGCCAAAATTTTCGCGGGCCAGAACGAGGAGGAAGAGTACCGCTCGCCCCTGACCGAAATCGGCGTGGACGTGAAAGTGGGCGATTATGTGCTGGCCATCAACGGGCACGACCTGACCGGCAAGGACGATCCCTATCGCTTCCTGCGCAACGCGGCCGACAATCCGGTGCGCTGGCTGGTGAACTCCGCCCCCTCCACCGAGGGAGCCCGCACCATCACCTACCGCCCGGTCACCAGCGAAGAAAAACTGGAGTATTTCGACTGGGTATCGGCCAATCGCCGCCGGGTGGACGAACTATCGGGCGGACGCATCGGCTACCTCCACGTGCCCGACATGGGCGCCGACGGCATCGGGGAATTCATCAAGTGGTATTACCCGCAGATTCGCAAGGAAGCGCTGATTGTCGACGACCGCGCCAATGGCGGCGGCAACGTTTCGCGCATGTTGATCGGGCGGTTGAGCAAACGCGTGCTGGGCGCGCAGTTCGGCCGCACGATCGAAGATCCGGCGCTCTATCCCGACGCGTTCCTGGGTCCCATGGTGACCCTGCTCGATGCCGATTCGGGCTCCGACGGCGATATCTTCCCGGCGATGTTCCGCGCTGCCGGGCTGGGTCCGCTGATCGGCAAGCGGAGTTGGGGCGGCGTGGTGGGCATCACTGACCACGGGCAGCTGATCGACGGCGGCCACGTCAACGTGCCGGAATTCGGATTCACGAATGCCAAAGGGGAGTGGATCATCGAGGGCCACGGTGTGGATCCCGATATCGACGTGGACAACGACCCGGCATCGGTGATTCAGGGCAAGGATCCGCAGCTCGAACGGGGCGTGGCGGAGTTGCTGA
>CAZARO010000633.1:0-4190 GCA_964487165.1 uncultured Solibacteraceae bacterium
CCCAGCACGGTGGCGACTCGCCTCGATTGCAGATCCTGCCTCTCGAAGGCGCGATCCGTCCGACTCAACCGGGCAGGAACTTCTTAGCAAGCCGACTCCCGCTGCACGATCCACCGGCGAAGAGACTCCTGCGTCTCACCGGACCCGCGGCCCGCCAGGAGACTCTCCACGCTGATATCTTCATCCAGATCCGGCCAGTGGATTCCTTTGCCACCGGCGATCAGACGCCAGTTGGCACGCTCCTTTGGCGTCCCATGCGCCAAACGCGGGAACCAGGCGAGTGGCACCGTGATCGTCCGGCCATCCGCAAGGTCCGCGACCAGAGCATCGTCGCTTACGCTTACGCTCTGGGCAAGCGCATCCCTGAGTTCACTCCCCGAAATACTCATGCCATGACCTCAATAGAAAAATCGCGTTTTCCTCGACCAACCTTTGGACACGTCCAATCTCCACCCGGCCGAAACCGCGGCTCCCCTCCAGGCGAACCGGTTCCAGCCAAAACTTCGCCTCTCCCTCTCCCCGCTCCACATGCACATGAGGTGGCTCATCTCGATCCGCCGAGTAAAAGAAGAACCGATATGGCCCCGCCCGAAGAACGGTTGGCAACGATCCCAGTGTACACGGCCAGTGGTGCCGCTTGGGCGGCCAGAGTCACCTGGGCGTGATGCCCCGGTACGTCAAGCTGGGATTGGGCTGACACGGTAGCAGCCGTGCTTGACACGATGCCTTGCCCCCTCTACTCTTGTGGCATGGACGTAATACCCATCAAGCCGGAACGCAAGGCCCAATTGGAGGACTATGCCCGGAGGCGCGGCCAGGATACTGCGACTGCGCTCGACGAGGCTCTGGCCGACTATCTGGATTGGGAACGCCAGGACTATGATGAATCCGTGGCCGCTGTCCACCGGGGCTACGAAGATATGAAGGCGGGGCGCACCAGACCCGCAGGTGAATTCCTCGACGAATTGCGCGAGAAGCATGGCTTTCCGCGTTGAAATTAGCGAAGAAGCCGAACGCGACGCCTACGGCATTTTGGATTGGCTGATTTCCGAACAGGCCGGCCCGACAGGCTTGCAGTGGTTCGAAGGGTTGTAAGACGCCATCGCTTCGCTTGCGAACCTCCCCATGCGCTGTTCCCTCGCACCCGAAAACGCCGCTGCTTCTTTGAGGTGCGGCATTTGCTCTATGGGCGCAAGCCTCACATCTACCGTGCCCGGTTCACCATAGAGGGCGACAGAGTTGTAATTCTTCACACCTGGCATGGGCTTCGAAAGCCGGGCCCTAGCCACTAAAACGCGCCCGGCGGCGCGAGTTGCTACCAGGCGTATCGCGGGGCAGCGTATGCGGCGCCGTCATGCAGAAAGCGGACCATTTCCGAGACCGCTCGCTGGCTGAGCTGACCATTGGTCTTGACACGCTGAAGGAAATCGTTGAGGTGCGGAACAGAGCCATTTCCGGCGCACCCCCGAGGAGACGGCCGCAAGACTGATGGAAGTGTCCACTAAGGCCCAGGAGAACGGCGAGGCCTACGCGCTCAGCCAGGCCATGAGCGCCGCGGCGAAAGTGGCCGCAAATCCGCGCAGCCGAAACCGTTAAATGCCTGGCATGAGTCGTTGACAGAAGACCGTTAAACTCCTACGCTAAAATTGCATGGCCATTCAGTTGAACCCGAACCAGGAACACCGCGTTGCTGAGGCGTTGCGCTCCGGCGCGTATCACAGCCCCGACGATGTGATTGACCGCGCCCTAGACGTGCTGCACGAGCAGGACGAATGGCTCATGGCCAACCGCCAGGCAATTGGCGCCCACATCCGTCAGGGCATCGAAGAACTGGAACGCGGCGAAGGCATACCCGAAGACAAGCTTGATGCGTACCTTGAACGGCTGAAAGCACAGCCGGAATGACGCCGCGCTATGTTCTGTGCAAACCGGTTCCAGCCAAAACTTCGCCTTTCCCTCTCGGTTGGCAACGATCCAGTGTACACGGCCAGTGGTACCGGCCGGCGACTTAGGCCGTCAGTGAGTGAATACAACGATCCGAGCCCGGTGTCCCTTGCGTAAGTCGGCGTCGCAGGTGTAGAAAACCGAGTTAGTTACTTCCGCCAGAGCTATGTACGCGGCATCGTAGGCGGTGAAGTTGTGCCGGAGCTCCCAAATGCGAGCGATCAATGGCAGGTGCGAATACCGCTCCGCGGGTAGAACCGTTAGATCTGCGAGAGCCTGCTCACAGCGATACAGGTCGATTCGCTGGCTGCGCGCCAGCCTCCGAATTGCGCTCACCACTTCGATGTCGATTAAGTGCGGAACGATAAAAGAGTCGTTGCTCCGGACCAGTTCGTTCCTGATGGAATCGGCGAGGTCGCCGTTGGTGAGCAGTTCGACAACCACCGATGCGTCCAGGACGATCATCGCTCATCTCGCAGCTCGCGGACGATCTGCGCGGCGCTTTTGCGGGAGGGGATCGGCTTCGCTTGCCGGGTGCGCTCCAACCATTCCTGCATCGTCGGACGCTCCGCCATGTGCTTCAATTCCCTTTTGATGAAATCGGAAAGACTTATACCCTCGCGCGCGGCTCTTGACTTCAGTGTGCCATGAACGTCTTCCGGGACATCCCGCACTTGGATCATCTTTGACATGCTTTGAGCATACAAGCATGTGGAGCACATGTCCACTTGCTGGAAAGCTGAGCATGCAGCGGCAAGGGCGCTCAGGTCTATTCGGTACTCGCTTCGTCAAAACCCGCGGCCACGAGATCCTTCATACTGAAAACGCGCCGGCTCGAGGTGCCGCTTCCGCCGATCTCGACCTTGCCGGCGCTCTTCTCCAAACTCGACTTGACGCTGTCTATTTGAACCTCCGGAAGATGCAGGGCTCTCATCGTTTTCGTTAGCCCGGCAGCTTTGAACGGCTTGGTTGCGAGTTGCGCCCCCTGATGATGGAGCGGGCGCGCCCGGAGCCGAAATACTCCGCCGCGCTCTGCCATGGCGTCGATCACATAGGGACGTTCTTCGTAGTCTCCGAAACGATCGATCACAACGGTTCCCCCATCGGGAAAGACAGCCTGGATCCGAAGTTCGCCCCCTACTGCATGGATGTAGTTTCTCAGCGTGCTGAGATACATATCCGCACGCTGCTCGATCCGGGATATCGAGCTCTGCGGGACGTTCAGCATCTCGGCCATATCGCACTGTGTGAGTTGCCTGGCGCCCCGCAGTTCCTCCAGAGCCATGCGTTGCAGTTCCTCGCTCACTCGCCGCATGTTATCCGTCCGGTTCGCGGGGTCCATCTTTGCTTGAAGTTCTTTGAAGTTTCTAGCCATACTTATCCCTCCAGTTCTTGCAAGTGACGGTCATAGATCGCATCTGCAAGCGGCACGTACTCCTCATACCATCGATTGTTGCCAGTTTTATCGCCGCCGATCAGCAACATCGCCATGCGGCGCGGGTCGAACGCATACAAGACACGGTACGGCCGTCCCTCATGCTGAATTCGCAATTCGCGCATATGCGCGTGGCGCGACGTCTCGACCCCGGAACAATGGGGCATTCTCAACGTTGGGCCAGCCTGCTGCAGAAGACTGACACTGTAGTCGACGCTCTTCTGTTCGGCAGCGGTAAGACTATCCCACCATTTGCCGAATTCGTCGGAAAACTCGACCTCCCATGCCACTTTTTCATTATGTCATAGGAGGTATTATGTCGTCAGCGGCATAGAGCCGAGGCAGCTGTCGGGATAGTGCAGCCACTTCGCGTCAGGTGTCTCCGCAGCCCTGCGCGAGTCCGCCCAGTCAGGGCCTTCTCCCAGGCCCCCGCGACGCAGTGGAATCGACCGCTATCGTCACGGCCTGATCGCGCGAATTACCGCCGACGCTGACCGCAATCGGCACGGCGCGTGATGCAGCAGTGGCCGCGGGGATCCGGACGTCGATTTGCGCCACGCCCGCCAAACCTGGAGCAGTGCCCGCGTAGACCACCTCGGCGGGTACGCCGCCCACCTGGACCGTCACCGGCAACGCCAGTTGCAGAGGCACGCTGGGGGGCACGCCATCCGCGGATGGCGGATTGGTCTGGCCGGCGCCTGTCAGGTACAACGAAATAACCGATCCTGGCGCCGCCGGATGTTCCGGTCCGTTCATGCTGCCGTTCTGGTCGATCGCCGCTGCCTGGGTTCCCTTGGTCACGAATATGCCG
>CAZARO010000634.1:0-4185 GCA_964487165.1 uncultured Solibacteraceae bacterium
GGTTTTTGCTGGATTTCCACGCACCGCCCGCGCGGGGTTCTGTTCGGCCGGCGCTTTCGCGCACGAGATTGGGCTGACGAGCCTGAGCTTTTTCCCCGATGGAAACACTCTCATCAGCGCCGGTCTGGACAGCTTTGTGAAATTCTGGACCATTCCGGACGGCGCTCTTTTCCGCACGATCGCGACCGACGCCGTTCCCGTCCAGGTAGCCGTGAGCCCCAACGGGAACCGCATTGCCGTCGCCATGCAAGCCGGCCATCTGGAACTCTGGTCGGCGGATGGCGGGACTCGCCGGCAACTCGCCGGGCACACCGACACCGTCAACGGAGTCGCATTCTCGCCGGACAGTGCCCAGTTGGTCTCCGTCAGCCAGGATCGAACCACCAAAATCTGGTCCGCGGCGGACGCCAAGCTTTTACGCAGCTTTTCCGACGGCACGAACGCCATGACCGAGGTCGCCGTTCCGCCATCCGCCCACTCCCCGGCCAGGGGGCCCGCGCCGCAGCGTTGGCTGGTGACTTCGGGCGCTCAACTAGAGCTGCGGTCGCTCTCCACGGGGGCAATTCTGCAGACCGCTGCCGGCCAGCCGTTCGCGATTAGTCCCAATGGCCAGATCCTGGCGGCGCACGATGCCGCGCGGTTGTACCTGTACGCTTTTCCGAGCCTGGCGCCGCTGGTAAAAGTCACGGAAAATCTGAGCGCGGCGGCGCTCGCCTTCAGCGCCGACAGCAAACTGTTGGCCATAGCCTACGCGAACACGTCGCCGCGGCTGTACTCCGCGCCCGATCTGACCGTGCTGGTCGAACAACTGGCGAACGCAGGACCGTCCGTTTCGGCAGCCATGGACCCCCAGAACCGCTACCTGGCAGTGGCCTCCGGAAAGAATATCTACCTTTACGCGCTGCCTTCAGGCTCGCCCCTGCCGGTCTGTTTCATGGATATTGCTGCTTCGTCGCCGACGGCCAACGGACTCCAGTACATCACTGGAGGCGCGGTGTACACTCTGGCTTGCGGGGAGTCGCTTCCGCTCGGTTTCGGCTGTTACTGCGACTGCGTTCCGGGCGACTGCCCCTGTGTCACCGACACGGGGTGCGCCTGCGATTCAGACACGGGATGCAGTTGCGATTCGGACACCGGTTGCTCGTGCAATTCGAATACCGGCTGTTCGTGCGTCGGCGATATTGGGTGCTCGTGCGTCTCAGACTATGGTTGCGGCTGCGTGGATGACTCCGGGTGCGGGTGCGATGGCGATGTCGGCTGCGGATGCGATGGCGACATCGGTTCCGCAAATCTTTGAAACTCCTGGCCGGGGATACGACGTATAAGCAAACATGAAGCTGCGTATCGCGACGCTGCCCCTTATCCTGGTTGTTTCCGCCAATGGGCAGCCTCCCGCGCCCGATGCCGCCGAACGGCAGGCCATCGCCGCCCGTATGCGGGAAGCCGCGCTGGAATACACGGACCATCTCCAGAACTTCACCTGCACCCAGACCCTGACCCGCAGCGCCGGCAACTCGCCCACCGGCGCCCACTGGAAGCTGCTCGATACGCAGAAAGCGGAGCTCGATTACGTCGACCATAAGGAGCACTACACACTCCTGAAGGTGAACGGCGAGTCCATCGATCCCGCCAGGCGGATCAAGCAGGGTCCGTATTTTACGCCGGGCGGCGAATTCGCTTCCATGCTGCTAAAGATCTTCGATCCAAAAGCCCGTCCCGAATTCGAATGGGATCATGACGAAACCACCGGGGCGCATACCTGCGTCTTTCGGTACAACGTCGCGCAAGCCACCAGCACGGAGGTAATTCAAGCCGA
Organism: uncultured Solibacteraceae bacterium; assembly: GCA_964487165.1. Classification (GTDB taxonomy): domain Bacteria; phylum Acidobacteriota; class Terriglobia; order Bryobacterales; family Bryobacteraceae; genus PALSA-129. The sequence goes on from CAZARO010000634.1 coordinate 1,817, forward strand.
TCTGGACCATGTCCGGGTCGGTCACCATGGCATGGTCTGGGCCGATTGCGATACTGGCGCCGTTACCCGTTTTCAGATCGAGAGCGATATCGGTGAGATTTCGAGAAACGGGCGCCGTGTGCCAATGGGATTTCGGACGGAAGTCCGCTACGCACCAGCCGCTGTCGGCTCCCAGGAATTCCTCTTGCCGCAATCCGCAACCGTGACATCCCTGTTTTACAAAACCTGGACGAAGGTGGAGATTCAATACCAGGAGTATCGCAAGTACGACGCGAATTCCGTCATCAAGTTCGGCGACGGCAAATACTGACTGGAGCATGGCGAGGGGTGTGCTAATTTGGGAGGAAATGCGAAAACTCCTCATCGTTCTGCTGTGCGCGGCTGCGTCGGTAGCCATCGCGGCCGACCGCCGCGCGCCCGGCTTCGCCCTCATGGACAGCGGCGGCGTCTGGCACGATCTCGCCGACTACCGCGGCAAGCCGGTGCTGCTGGCCATGATTCAGACCACCTGCCCCCATTGCGCAGCCTTCGCTGAGACTCTGCAACGCACGCAGGAGAAATACGGCGACAGGATTGCCATCATCGCCGTGGTGGTCCCTCCGGACACACCCGATAAGGCCAAAGACTTCGTTGCCGGCCACAAGATTACCTATCCCATCGTTTTCGATATGGGACAGATGTGCATGTCCTACGTACGGAGCCCCGACCTGAAATTCCCGCGGCTTTACATCATCGATGGCAGCGGCATGATTCGAGCCGACGACGAGTACAGTCCGGTGACGAGGGAAGTTTTCGAGGGCAATGGGCTCGGCCCCATCCTCGACCGCATGCTGGGAGCGTCCAAAAGAGCGGCCTACTACCAGCAATAGTACGATCCGCGCCCTGCGCGGCGCCTGTTATATACTGCGGTTTACCTCAGATGCTTCCCATTTTTCTAGCTACCTATGGCGCGGTTTTCATGGCCGAAATCGTCGGCGATAAACTGCTTTACACCACCGGCCTGCTGGCCACGCGATACAAAACTTTACCTATTCTGTTCGGCATGGCGATGGCTTTCATGCTGAAGATGGGCGTCGCGGTCGCGGTGGGCCATCTGATTTCCACTCTGCCCAAATGGCTGGTGGCGAGCATCACGGCGATCAATTTCTTCGCCATCGCGGTGGTCCTATGGCGCAAGAAGGACAAGCGCGAGGTGACCGCCAAGAATTACCCGGCGTATCGCGCGGCGCTGGTCGCTTTCGCGGCGATTTTCTTTTCCGAATGGGGCGACGTAGGCCAAATCACTGCTGCTACCATGGCGGCGCGATTCAATTCGCCCCTCGCCGTTTGGCTGGGCGCGGTCGCGGCCATGGTTACCAAAGGAACGCTCGCCTCGTTCATCGGCGGCGGCCTCCGCGGCTGGATTCAATCCCACTTCGAGCCGAAGACCCTGCGCTACGCAGCAACCGCGCTTCTCCTGGTGCTCGGGATATTCTCAGTGTGGGAAATCCTCGATCCCGACGCTCCCGGCATGCTTTTGTACTTCGCCCGCTGAGTGGTAAGGTCAGAGGTGATGGTCTCCAAAGAGGAACGCAATACCGCGCTCCGCTTCATCGTTTGCCTGGGAGTGGTCAGTCTGTTCGCGGACATGACCTATGAGGGCGCCTACAGCATTATCGGGCCGTATTTCAAGGAACTGGGCGCCAGCGCCGCGGCGTTAGGCCTGGTCACCGGTCTGGGCGAGATGATCGCCGCCAGCCTGCGCTTTTTTTCCGGCCGCCTGGTGGATCGCACGCGGGCTTATTGGACGGTGGCCATCTGCGGATATTTTCTGAACGTGGTGGTGATTCCGGCGATGGCCTTCGCCGGCAATTGGCCTATGCTTGCGCTGCTGGTGGTAGTGGAACGGACCGGCAAGAGCCTGCGGGGTCCGGCGCGCGACGTGCTGCTCTCAGAGGCTACCGGCAAGATCGGCCACGGCTGGGGATTCGGCGTACACGCCGCCATGGATCAAACCGGCGCAGTGCTCGGTCCGCTCTTCATGGTCGCGGCGGTCATGCGGAAGCAGCAATTCGGTCCGGCATTCCTGTGGCTGGCGTTTCCGGCTGCCGGTGCGCTGATCGCTTTGCTGACGGCGCGGCTGGTCTACCCGCAGGCGGGCAAGGCGACTCCAAAAGTTGTGCAGAGCAAGGCGCTGCCGCGAGTTTTCTGGTGGTATGTCGCCGCCGCCGGCATGCTGGCGCTGGGGTATGTGGACTTCCCGGTGCTCGCGTACCACTTTCAGACCGCCGCACTCGCCCGTCCGGCCGCCATCCCGCTGATGTACGCGGGCGCCATGGGAGTGGAGGGACTGGCGGCCATGATTGTCGGCAGACTGTTCGATCGCTTCG
>CAZARO010000635.1:0-4182 GCA_964487165.1 uncultured Solibacteraceae bacterium
CCGGTCAGCACGCCCAACGCGGCGCTGGTGGCCGGGCCGCCGTCGCCACTGAAACCAAAGTTGCCGCTGCCCGCCACCGTGGAGATCACTCCATTGGTCGCCTTGCGGATTCGCCCCGCTTCGGCGATATAGAGATTGCCCGCGGAGTCCACCGCGATACCGGTGGGGCTGCCAACCAGAGCCGCGGTAGCGGGCCCGCCATCGCCGGCTACGCCCGGAAGACCGTTGCCGGCCACCGTCGTAATGTTACCGCCGCTCACCTCGCGGACCACATTGTTATTGAGGTCGGCGATGAATAAATTGCCGGCTGAATCCACCGCGACCTCCGAGGGCCCGTTGACCTGTGCGCTGACTGCCGGGCCGCCGTCGCCGGAATACCCGGACAGGCCGTTGCCGGCTACCGTGGTGATGGTGCCGCCGGAAACTTTGCGCACCCGGTTGTTGGTGAAGTCGGCGATGTAGAGATTGCCGGAAGAATCCACCGCCAATCCCTTGGGGACGTAGAGCTGCGCCGATGCAGCGGGGCCGCCATCGCCGCCGTAGCCCGGGCTACCGCTGCCGGCGACGGTATTGATGGTGCCGCCGGAAATCTTGCGCACACGCGCGTTCGCACTGTCGGCAACGTAGATGTTACCGCTTGAATCCACGGCTACCCCCTGCGGACGGTTCAATTGCGCGGCCGTGGCCGCACCTCCATCCCCGCCATAGCCGGCGGTACCATTGCCCGCAACGGTGCTGATGACGCCCCCGGCGGTCACCTTGCGGACCACGTTATTGAAAGTGTCGGCGAAATAGAAATTGCCCGAGGTATCCACAGCTACCGCCAGCGGCGTATTGAGCTGCGCGGAGGACGCCGGACCTCCGTCGCCGGAGTAGCTTAAGACGCCGTTACCCGCAATAGTCGATATGGTGGAACCGCTGATCTTGCGAATGCGCAGGTTCAAAGTATCGGCAAGGTAGATATTCCCCGACGAATCGATAGCCATTCCGGTGGGAAAATTCAACTGTGCCTTGGTGGCCGTGGCCCCATCGCCGCTGAAACCGGCGGTTGCGTTACCCACGATGGTGGCGATGACGCCGGTAGCGACGGTGACTTTGCGAATCACGCTGTCGCCGTTCTCGACGAAGTAGATGTTGCCGGAGGAATCCAGCGTGACGGCGTATGGCGTAACCAAGGAGGCGCTGGTGGCGGGCCCGCCGTCGCCGGTATCGCCGATCTCCGGGCTGCCGCTGACGGAGGTGCCAGCAACGGTGTTGATGATGCCGGTGGAGGCGGTGACCTCGCGGATGGCGCCGTTGGCCGAATCCGCGATAAAGATATTGCCGGAGGAGTCCACGTACACGTCCGTGGGAGTATGCAAACCGGCGTTGACGGCCAAAAACGTATCGCCCCAGAAACCGCCGAATCCATCGCCTGCCACGGAATTGATGATGCCGTCGGTGGTGACTTTGCGAATGAGGTTGTCGCCGGTGTCGGCGATGTACACGTTGCCCGATTTATCCACGCAAACGCCGCTCGGCAGCTGCAGCAGGCCGTTGATGGCCAGCCCGCCGTCATTGAATGTACCGCCGCCGCCGGGGCTGCTGGCGCCCGTTCCGGCGAAGGTATTGATCACCCCCGCGCTGTTCACGATGCGCACGCGGTTATTCACCGAATCGGCGATATACAGATTGCCCGCGGAATCCAGCGCGATGCCCTGAGGCCCGTTCAACTGCGCCCGCAATGCCGGTCCGCCGTCGCCGGAATATCCGGGGCGGGAATTGCCGGCCACCACGGTCAGATTCCCGCTGCTGTCTATCTTGAAGACGCTGTTACCGGCGCTGAAGTAGGTGTTGCCCTTCCCATCGAGGGTAACGCGTGCGGGTTTTCCGATAGAGGTGCTGGAGGCCGCGACTGGCGTGGGGGGTGGCGCGCCCCCGGCGGCAGTGGTTAAAGTATATTGCTGCGCTAACGCCAATGAGCTGCCTGCCAGCAGCAAAATTCCGCACAGCTTTCCGACCGGTCTCGACATTTACAGTTCCGTTCCTGTCAGGGTTCTTGAAGGATGAATAACCATAGTAAGACGTTTGCCCCTCTGGCGGGGGAGCCTGTGGTTCTACGAAGCAACTGCCTCCGCGATGGCGGCCAATGCATGTGCGCAATCTTCACGGGTGATGTCGTAGTGAGTCACCGCGCGCATCTGCCGCTCATTAATCCCGTTGATTAGCACGCTGTCGCGTTTCAATAGCACGCTGATGGCCGCGGGTCTCTTGCCGGTGCCGCTGATATCGAAGACCACGATGTTGGTAGCCACCTTGTGCGGGTCTATCTGAATGCCGGCGATGCGCGCCAGCCCTTCGGCCAGAAAGTGCGCATTGGCGTGATCGGCGGCCAGCTTCCGGGGGGAGTCTTCCAGCGCGACCAGGCAGGCGGCGGCCAGCACTCCCACCTGGCGCATTCCGCCGCCCAGGCGTTTGCGGTAGAGGCGGCCCTTGGCGATGAGATTGGCAGGTCCGGCGAGGATGGAACCGGCCGGCGCTCCCAGAGCTTTGGAGAGGCAGAACATCACCGTGTCGGCAGGAGCGCAGATCTCGCGCACAGGGAGGCCGGTGGCCTCGGCGGCGTTGAAGATGCGGGCGCCATCCATGTGGACCTTGACGCCGCGATCGCGCGCGCCCTCGCAGATCTCGTAGACGGTTTCCATGGGGTAGACGGAGCCGCCCCACATGTTGTGGGTGTTCTCGAGTTCGACCAGGCCGGTGGGCGCCGAGTAGGGATTCACGGACTTGATGAGGGGCTCGATTTCACTCCAGGAGAGAATGCCGTCGGTGGTTTGGATGGCGCGTATCACGCAGCCGGAGAACCAGGCGACCATGGACATCTCATAGTCGAGCATGTGGGCGCGGGAATCGCAGATCACTTCCTGGCCGTGCTCGGTGAGCAGCTTCACGGCGATGGTGTTGCCCATGGTGCCGGTGGGGACAAAGAGCGCCGCTTGTTTACCGGCCACTTCGGCAGCCCGCTCTTCCAGCAGATTGACGGTGGGATCCTCACCGTACACATCGTCGCCAACCTCGGCCTCTGCCATGGCGCGCCGCATTTCGGGCGTGGGCTTGGTGACGGTGTCGCTGCGCAGGTCAATTGTCTTCATAAGGCGGTCTTCATAGAGGGAGAAATTCCTGGAAAACTTCGTTGGAAAGCATCACTCCGCGAGGGGTGAGGCGAAGCATACCGCCGGCGGTTTCGAGCAGGCCCTGCTCGACGAAGCGCTGGATAGGCTGGCGGAAGCGGTCCCACTCTTCGATAGATGGACGGATGCCGGCGGTGAGGCGGAGTCCCACGAAGAAGCGCTCGTGCGGCAGGTCGCCGGGCTCGGCGGGTGCGGGCGCATCGGTCAGGTACTGTTCCACTGACTCGGGGTTTTGCCGCCGCATGGCGCCATCGAACGAATGGGCGTCGGCGCCGAAGCCCGCATACGGTTCGAGCTGCCAATATTTCAGATTGTGCCGCGATTCCGAACCGGGCCGCGCGAAGTTGGAGATCTCATAGCGCGGAATTCCCAAGGCGGCCAGCCGCTCGACGGCGAATTCGTAGAAGTCGGCGGTTTGGTCGTCGTCCGGAACGTCCGCGGCGCCGTAGCGCACGCCGCCCAGCAGGCGTTCCTTGCCGAGACGGCTATCGTCGTCGACTTCGAGCATGTAGACGGAGACGTGCGGCGGGGCCAGGCGCTCGATCCAGTCGAGCGATTCGCGCCAAGTGGCCGCAGTCTGGCCGGAGAGGCCGGCGATGAGGTCGATATTGCAGTTGGCGATGCCGGCCTCGCGGAGGGTGGCGAGTTCGGCGGCGACGATTTCGGCGGTATGGCGGCGGCCGGTGCGGCGGATCTCGTTTTCGACGAAGGACTGGACGCCGAGACTGACGCGGTCGATGCCGAGGGAGGCCCAGGCGCGGGCCTTTTCCGGGGTGATCGAGCCGGGCGCCGCTTCGATGGTGGCTTCCAGCCAGGGGCGTCCGGGAATCGCGTCGAGGATCGGCGCCAATTCGCCCGGAGGGAGCGTGCTCGGAGTGCCGCCGCCAAGGTAGACGGTTGCCGGCTGCCACTGCCAGGCGTGCGCGCGGATTTCATCGGCGAGGGCGAGGCGATAGCGCTCTTCGAGCGCGCGCGGAAAGACTCCGGACGCGAAGTTGCAGTAGGTGCATTT
>CAZARO010000636.1:0-4177 GCA_964487165.1 uncultured Solibacteraceae bacterium
AGGTTGGCGATCTTGCCTTTCTCGATGCTGCCCACGCGGTCGGAAATGCCGTAGATTTCGGCCGGCGACAGCGTGAGCGCACGCAGCGCCTCATCGCGCGAGAGGCCGTTGTCGATGGCCTTCTTGACGGCGCGCTGAAAATCGCGCGGCGCGTCGGTGCCGTCCGAATAGAGCGCGAACTTCACTCCGGCCTTCTGCAAAACGGCCGGCGCGGAGGGCGCTTTGTCGCGCTCAATCAGGGTGCGCAGGGTTTCGTTGCTATCGTCGGCATCGGCCGTACGGGCCGGCGGAGTGGGCCAGCGGAGGCTCAGCAGCACGGGGACGTTGGCCTTCTTCAGCAGCTCCGCCGCTTCCGGACGGTAGGCCTCACGCGCGCCGTAGAAAATCATGGTCTGCGGAACCGGCGAGATGGTCTTCAATTCGGCCCCGAAGCGCAGCATGCGGTCGATCTCGATCAGCTGATTGGCCGGTATGAGAATCCGCTGGGAAGCCAGCAGGCCTTCGAGCGCGCGGTCGTATTCGGGCCGCTGCATGCCGCGGGGATCTTTGGCGTATGCGTCCTTGACCTGCTTGTAGTGGTTGGCATCGAGATAGAGCTGGCGGATGTAGGAAATAATTCCCATGAGCGAGCTGGGGAAACCGCCGCCGCCACCTCCGCCGAATCCGCGCCCGCCGCCAAGCGAAAGATACTGGCCGGCCGCGGGAACGAGGACCATCTCGGCGGACTTCTCGCCGGACACCAGGTCAATAATGGACCCTTGGCCGGCGAAAATACCGCGCGTAGGAAATGTTACTGCCGTGGTGATCCCGCTGCCGCGCACTGTCTCCACGCGCTTGTCACTGGCTTGTAACTCGTCGGCGGCCAACAGCCAGCTGCTGGTTTGCGGACGGTCTTCCGGTCCCCAGGAACGTTCCGCCGGTGCGGCCTGCGCCGCGGCCGGAGCAGCCGCCGGAGCAGCCACGGCAGCACCGCGTCCACCGCGCCCTCCGCCGCCAGTGGCGGCCGGAGCCGCGCCCGGTATACCAACAGTGCTCAAGGCGTCGATCAGGCCGGGGTATACCGTCATCCCTTCGCCATCCACCACCCAAGCGTCGGCCGGCACGGCAACGTTCTCGCCGACCGCTTCAATCAATCCATTTTTGAGGATGACCGTGCCCTTGGCAATCACCGGGCCGCTCACCGTCACGATCTTCGCGTTGTGAATGGCCACAGTCGAGGGAGCCTCGGCCAGAGCATACGCACAACACCAGAGAAACGAAAACAATAGTAGTTTCTTCATAAGGCAATGCCGGTATTATATACCTCTGAAATCCAGTTACGTGATCGATATATGGCGCACGAAACGGCGTCCAGGTTACCTATGCCCGGTGGCGCCGCTTTATACTGGGATTTGTCCACACGCAAGCAGGTACGCTATCGCGATGCCGGCGTCAATATCGACGAGGCCGACCGCGCACTCATATCCATCAAGAAATTAGCGCGCCAGACGTTTACCAGCGGCGTTCTCACCGACATAGGTTCGTTCGGCGCGGCTTATCAGCTTACGGGATTCCGCAAGCCAGTGCTGGTGAGCTCCGCCGATGGCGTCGGCACCAAGCTGAAGGTCGCCTTCCTGACGGGTCGCCACGACACGGTGGGAGAGGACCTGGTAAACCACTGCGTCAATGATATCGCGGTTCAAGGCGCGCAGCCGCTGTTTTTCATGGACTACTTCGCCGTGGGCAAGCTGCGCGCCGACGTGGCTGCCGCGGTGATCGCGGGGATTTCGCGCGGCTGCCGGAACAACGGCTGCGCGTTGATCGGCGGCGAGACGGCCGAAATGCCGGGGCTCTATGCCGATTCCGAATACGATCTGGCGGGCTTCATTGTGGGCGCGGCCGAGCGCTCGCAGTTGTTGACCGGGCACGCCATTCGCGCCGGCGACGTGCTGCTGGGGCTGCCTTCCACCGGGCTGCACACCAATGGATATTCGCTGGCGCGCAAGCTGCTTTTCGAGGTGGCCGGCTACGGCCCGAAGACGCTGCTGCCGGAGGTGGGCATGACGGTGGGGGATGCGCTGCTGAAAGTACATCGCAGTTACTTGCAGCCCATCCGGAAGCTGCTCGGTGCCGGCTTGCTGCGCGGCGCCGCGCACATTACCGGGGGCGGCATCACCGACAATACGCCGCGCATTCTGCCCAAGGGGACGGCCGTCGAGATCGATACCGGATCGTGGCGCATGCCGCCGATTTTCGAAGTGCTGCGGCGCATCGGCAACATCCCGGAGGACGATTACCGGCGCACCTTTAATTTAGGAGTAGGCATGATCTTCGCGGTACCGGCGCGCGGCGCCGCGCGTGCCGAGACGCTGCTGAACAAGCAGGGCGAATCGCCCTTCCGGATCGGCGAAGTGATCGCGCGCAAACGCGGCCGTCCGGCGGTGGAGTACCGGTGAAGCGGCTCGGCATTTTGATCTCCGGACGCGGCTCGAATTTTGAGGCCATCGCGGACAATGTGGCCGCTGGGGCTATCGACGCGGAGATCGCGGTGGTGATCGCAAATCGGGCGGAAGCGCGCGGGTTGGGAATCGCACGCGAGCGCGGATTGCACGCGGTGTGCCTGCCATCGAGGGGCCTTGATCGCGAAGTGTATGACCGCATGGTGCTCGAAGAGCTGGCGAAGTATGAGGTCGACCTGGTGTGTCTCGCGGGCTTCATGCGGCTGCTGAGCGCCACGTTCATCCGGCAGTATCCCTGCCGCATTCTGAATATTCATCCCTCGCTGCTGCCGGCGTTTCCGGGGCTGGACGCGCAGCACCAGGCGCTGGAGCACGGCGTACGCATCACGGGATGCACGGTACATTTCGTGGACGAAGAACTGGACGCGGGGCCGATTATTCTGCAAGCGGCGGTCCCGGTATTGGATGACGATACCGTGGACGTGCTCGCGTCGCGGATTCTCACCGAGGAGCATCGCATTTACTCGGAGGCGATTCGGATTGTGCTGGCGGGGGAGTTTCGGATTGTGGGGCGGCGGGTGATTGGTGGGGTGGACCCCCTGGTCCGCGGCCGACCCCCCGGTCGGCCATTTCTTCCCTGAGAATTTCGCAAGGCTATCAGAACTGCCCCGGTATGACCTTCTACCGCCGGCGGCTTCCGCATATCGACGAGCCGGATCGGGCCGTTTTTCTTACCTGGTGCCTCCACAAAAGTCTGCCGCTCAATCGACCGTTCGGAAAGAGGTCTGTAGATTCCGGGCAGGCCTTTGCGGCGATGGATCGATTGCTCGACGAAGCACGTGTTGGTCCGTTCTACCTTCACCAGCGGCCATAGCAGACATGATCGTCGAATCCATCCGATACAATGCCCAGAACCTCGGGCACTTCGTCTTACATGCATTCGTGGTCATGTCGAACCACGTTCATTTGCTGGCTACTCCAGCCGTGGCGCTGCCCAGGCTAACCAAGTCGCTGAAGGGCATCACGGCTAAGCGGGCCAACGCACTGTTGGCGCTCACGGGTAGCCCTTTTTGGCAAGAAGAGAGTTACGACCACCTGGTCAGGCATGAGCGTGAGTTCGAGAGAATTCGAGACTACATCGAGCGGAATCCCGTACGCGCGGGGTTGGTGCGCGAAGCCAGCGAGTACCGATGGTCGAGCGCGGGAAAGGCGACGGGGGCGTCGCCCGCGGACCAGGGGGTCCGCCCCACTGTATAATCGAACGAAACGAGGGGGGCAATTATGATCGATCTTTCCGATAGCCGGCGGCGATTCCTGGCTTACTTTTCTGGCACCAGCCTGGGCGCTACGCTTCTGCCCGGCGTCTTGTGGGGCCAGATGCAGCAGGAAGGCACCGAGCGCGTGACGCCGGAAATGCTGAAAGATGCCCTGGCGCTGGCCGGCCTCAATTTCAGCGACGACGAACAGAAGGCCATGCTGCAAGGCGTGAATCGCAACCTCACCGCTTACGAGGACCTGCGCAAGCTTTCCATTCCCAACGATGTCGCGCCTCCGTTTTACTTCAGCGCCATCGTGCCGGGCATGAAAGTAAATCGCACGCGCGAGCCTATCCGCGCCAGCGTCCCCAAAGTGAAGCGGCCGGCCGATCTCGAAGAAGTCGCCTTCTGGCCGATCGTGCAGCTTTCGCAATTACTGAAGACGCGGCAGGTGACGTCGACGGAGCTGACGCAGATGTACCT
>CAZARO010000637.1:0-4173 GCA_964487165.1 uncultured Solibacteraceae bacterium
CCTGCGGTCTCCAGATAGTAGTAAACACCGCTTTGGGGCTGGACCGCTCCGCGTCAGAATGGAGTATACTTAGCCGGGCTCGCGTTCGAACCATGGTGCTCTCCATACTCGTTTCCGTCCTGCAAGTAGCGACCTCGCTTGCTGCCGGGCTCACCGCTTTTCGCCTCAAGCACACCGGACTGTATCGCCGCTACCCGGTCCTCTTCTCGTACATGATATTCATGGCAATTTTCCAGATTACTCCGGAAGTACTGAACACCAGACACCTGGTCTATTATTGGGTCTGGGTCTGCTTCGAGCCCATCACCTGGACGCTGGATATCCTGGTGGTACGCGAATTGTGCCGCGTGATTTTGGAGAAGCATCCCGGCTTGGTCACAATTGGCCGCTGGGGGATGTACATCGGCGTGGTTGTGGCCTCGTTCCTGTCGTTCCTGAGCCTGCTTCCCCACATCAAATCCACCATGCCTGCCCGGTCGCGAGTTGTGGCATACTACATCGCCACCGGCCGCGGGATCACGTTCGCTCTGGTGATCTTCCTGCTCCTGATGCTTTTCGCGCTCAGCCGTTATCCCGTTCATCTCAGCCGGAATGCGATTTTGAATGCGCTTCTCTTCACCCTGACTTTTCTGTGCGACAGCCTGGAGGCAATTCTGCGAACTGTCTTCGACGTACACATGAGCCGGTGGCTGATTGCCGGCGTCTCGGCAACCGAAGTCTCCTGCCTTCTGCTGTGGTTCTTCCGACTAAGTCCGGAAGGCGAGCGCACGCAGTTCAGCTGGATCCGCTTTGGCCCGGAGTACGAGCAACGCGTCCTCCGGCGCCTCGATACCCTCAATCGCATTGTCAGCGGAAGCCACTGAGCTTTGTTGGGCAGGCCTCGCTCAGGAATCAAGAATCTTCAACAATTAGGGCCGCGTGCAGTTGCGTGATCCTGCGCCCATTCTGTCTTCTGACTCCTGACTTCTGTCTTCCAAATCCTGAAAGGATTTCAAGGGCGAAGCCCTTGGCAAGGGCTTACTCCACCACCGCCGCTACCACCATTTCGAGCATTCTGCGCACGCCGTCGTCCCCGCCTACGGGGCCATCGTGAAACTGATCGTGCGGCGCCGGCTTCCAGGAGTCGCGCGAGTGATCCACCTGGTAAGTCATCGGCAACCCGGTAAGTTGCGGGTCAAGTTGCGCGTCGCTCGCGGCCATCTTGTATATCACGAGATCGAGCGACGGTACCACGTAGATAGCCGAGCCGCCTGCGCCCGACTTGAAGAACGCATCGCCCGGCGCCCCAAAAACATGGCCGTCCGCGTTAGTCTCGAACATCAGGCTCATGGGCGAATGCGGGTTATAGGGCGAGGGACGGCCGCACATCGCCACATACTCCGCCGGCACTAACTGGCGGTCGCCCCAGCGGCCCTGGCGCAGCAGAAGATAGGCGAAGCGGACCGCGTCCGTCGCGCGCAGCGCGATGCTGCCGCCGCCTGGAGTGTGCGGCAGCGTGGCGCCGTTGCGATGCAGCGCATAACCCCACTGCCCGAATCCCATCGGCACGGCCAATTTCTGGTCGATATATTGCTGCATCTCCATTCCCACGAGGTGCCGCAGCACGATGGAAGCCACGTGCGGCGAACCCGAAGCGTAGGAGTAACCTCCCCCCGGTTCCGTCCACAGGGGCGTTTGCAGAGCGCTGGTGTCCTGACCTTGCGGCGAGTCCGGCCGCGGCAGCGGTTCGAGCGGCCGGTCCACGCCCCGTACCATGCCGGGATTGCCGCCTTCGCCATGCATCCCGGAGGTCATGGTCAGCAACTGCCCCAGCTTGATATCGGCCTTTCGCGGATCGCTCAGCGGCAAGGCTTCAGGGAGATATCGCTGCGTGAAGACCTTGGTCTCGAGGCCTTCCGGAATTCGGTCGCGCATTTCCTGCAGCATGATTCCGCAGGAAATGCTGGTGAAGGCCTTTCCGATGGATGCCATGTCGGGATGCGCCTCGCGATCGCCTTGGCCGAAATATTTCTCGTAGACCAGATAACCGTGGCGCACCACCACCAGCCCGCCATGCTGGCTGGTTTCCTTCTCGAATTCGAAGGCCTGGTCCAGCCTGGCTGCGTCCACGCCCGCCACTTTTCGGATCTGCGCAGCATCCTTCAGCGTGCGCCAGCCGCCCGCGCTATCGGGCGGCGGAAAGTAGTCATCGGTTCCCGCCAGCGCCAGCGGCAGGGCGAGGAGCAAGGCAGCCGGGACCACACGACGAAGTTCCATCATGTACCCCATTATGGCGATACTCTATAGCTGATGCCCACCAAGCGCCGCACTTTTTTGAAGCAGGTCACCATGGCCACCGCCGCCGCACCGGTGGCCGCGCAAACGCCGCCGCCGGCCGCGCCCGCATCGCTCGCCGCTGTCGAAATCGCCTATCCGCGCACCTTCACCGGCCGGCATCTCACCGCCATTGCGTTCCCGCTGGGCGGCGTGTGCGCCGGTGCCCTCAGCCTGGGTGGACGCGGGCAACTCCGCGACTGGGAGATCTTCAATCGGCCCGACAAGGGCAAAACGCCCTCCTACGCCTTCCCCGCCATCTGGGTACAGTCCGGTAACCGGCCGCCCGTCGCCCGCGTGCTCGAGTCGCGCCTGCAGCCGCCGTTCACGGGCTCGAGCGGTCTCGGCTCCGACAACGCGCCCGGGCTCACGCGGCTCGCTTCCGCCACATTCACCGGCGAATTCCCGCTGGCGCGCGTGGATTTCGCCGATTCCGCGCTGCCCGTCAAAGTATCGCTCGAAGCTTTCTCGCCGTTCATTCCCCATGAGCCCGACGATTCCGGCCTGCCCGTCGCCATCCTGCGGTACCGCGTCACCAACCCCGGCGCCACGCCCGCCAAGGTCTCCATCGCCTGGTCCATCGAGAATCCCACCGGGCACGCCGCCGCCAAAGACACGCGCGTGAACGAATATAAAACGTTCGGCGACCTGGCCGGCCTTTTCATGAGCAGTCCGGAACTGCCCGCGGATGACCCGCTCAAAGGCAGCTTCCTGATTTCCGCTTCGGATGCCGGCAGCGGCAAACTCACCTACCTGCGCGGATGGGAGCGCAGCCGATGGTGGAACTCGCCCATGTTCTTCTGGGACGATTTCTCGGCCGATGGGGAGCTCGGTCCCGAATCAAAGGACCCCGGACCGGTGGGCGCGATCTCTCTCGGCCGCACCATCGCGCCCGGCGCGCACGCCGACTACACCTTCCTTCTGGCCTGGCATTTTCCCAATCGCACGGCGCGCCGCTGCGGCTGGACTTCCGCGCCCGGCGACGAAGATGTCCTCCTCGGCAACTACTACACCACCCGCTTCGCGGACGCCTGGGCGGTGGCCGCATACGCCGCCGGGCACCTGCCCGAGCTAGAAAAAAAGACCCGCCGCTTCGCCGCCACCCTCCGCGAGTCCACCATTCCGCCGGCCATCAAGGATGCCGCCAGCGCCAACCTTTCCACCCTGGTGACGCCCGTCTGCTTCCGCACCGCCGACGGCGAATTCCACGGCTTTGAAGGCGCCAACGACCATGCCGGCTGCTGCTTCGGAAGCTGCGCGCACGTCTGGAACTACGAGACCGCGACGGCCCACATTTTCCCCAGCTTCGCGCGCTCCCTGCGCGGCTCCGCCTTCGGCTACCAGCAGGACAGCAACGGCGGCATCCGTTTCCGCGAACGGCTTCCGCATAAAGGCGACAGCTTCGCCTTCGCCGCCGCCGATGGGCAGATGGGCCAGATCATGCACGCCTATCTCGACTGGCAGCTTTCCGGCGACGTCGCGTGGCTCCGCGGCATGTGGCCGCATATCAAGAAAGCCATCGAGTTCGCCTGGGTTCCGGGCGGCTGGGATGCCGACAAGGATGGCGTGCTGGAAGGCGTGCAGCACAACACCTATGACGTGGAGTTTTACGGCCCCAATCCGCAATGCGGCATCTTCTATCTGGGTGCGCTGCGCGCCGGCGAGGAGATGGCCCGTGCGGCCGGCGACACCGCCAGCGCGGCGGAGTATCGCCGGCTGTTTGAAAGCGGCAGCAAGTGGATCGACGCCAACCTTTTTAATGGCGAATTCTACGTCCAGAAAATCCGCGGCATCGCCAAGGACAAGATCGCGCCCAACCTGGCCGGCGATATGGGCTCGGCCAACACCGAAACTCCCGAA
>CAZARO010000638.1:0-4168 GCA_964487165.1 uncultured Solibacteraceae bacterium
GGTGCGCGATCGCCTGGGGCAGGGGAACACGGCGGACCTGCTGTGCGTGATCGACGGCTCGGCGGCGCTGCTCGGATATGAGACCGGGGCGCCATCGCCATTGATGAATCAGATGGTGCTCCAACTGGACTTGCGCATCGAGAACCTGTGGAACCAGCTGGTGCGCGCCGTGGGAGAGAACGGATTCAACCTGGTGGTGTGCGCGGCACACGGTGCGCCTCCGGAGCCTCCGAAGGAGGCGCGCGCGCGCATGGCGGTGGATGGCGAGACGGTGGCTCAAATGGTGGAGAGCGCGCTGCGGAATACCGGCAGGCACCTGGAGAAGTACCTGTACCCGTTTCTGTATCTTGACCGCAACGCCACGGCGGGCGGGGCCGAAACGGTGCGGCGCATGGCGGCGGACGCGGCGCTGGCGCACCCCGCGGTGGAAGGCTACTACACCGCGGGCGGAGGTTGTTCCGAGAACGACGCGTGGCGGAAACGTTTCCAAAACAGTTTTCACGCCAAACGTTCGGGTGACGTAATGCTGAGCTACCGGCCGGAGTACGTGGAAGATTTCCGCGCCGGCCGCGGTATTTCCTACGGCTCCCTCTACAACTACGACGCGCACGTGCCGCTGTTCTTCTGCGGGCCGCAGTTCTTCGAGGGCGTTTTCGACACCGCGGTGGAAGCCGTGGACGTGGCGCCTACGCTGGCGCGCGCCATGGGGATCGCGGAGCCTTCCTCCTCGATAGGGCGCGTGCTGAGCGAGGCGTTCGCCCTATGAGCGGCGGCGCGGCGCCCTCTCTTCAGACCAACTTATGCGGCGTGGCGTTGCGCAATCCGGTGCTGGCGGCGTCGGGGACGTTCGGCTACGGCGTGGAATTCGAAAAGCTGGTGGACCTGAACGCGCTCGGCGGGCTGGTGGTGAAGGGATTGTCGCGCGAGCCCATCGAGGGCAACCCGGCGCCGCGGGTGTACGAAACGGAAGCCGGCATGATCAACTCTATCGGCCTGCAGAACATGGGGGTGCGGGCCTTTGTGCGGGAGAAACTCCCCGCACTGGCGCGCTTTTCGACGGCGGTTTTCGCCAACGTCTTCGGCTACCAGGTGGAAGATTACGTGGAAGTGGCGCGCGTGCTGGAAGATCACCCCGGCCTGGCGGGCTACGAGCTGAACGTTTCCTGCCCCAATACCCGGCACGGCGGTATTTTCTTTTCGAGCGATCCGGCGCTGCTGGGCGAAGTGGTGGCCGCGGTGAAGCGCGTGTCGCGCCGGCCGCTGCTGGTGAAGCTGTCGCCCAACGTGAGCGCGATCGAGCCGCTGGCTCGGGCGGCGGAGGAAAACGGGGCCGACGCCGTCTCGCTGGTGAATACCTTCGTCGCGCTGGCCATTGACGCGCACACGCGCCGGCCGCGGATCGGCGCGGGATTCGGCGGTCTTTCGGGGCCGGCCATCAAGCCGATCGCGTTGCGCATGGTGTACCAGGCGGCGCGCGCGGTGAAAATTCCGGTGGTGGGACTGGGCGGCATCGCGAGCGGAGAGGATGCGGCGGAATTCCTGATCGCGGGCGCGCGCGCCGTGGAAGTGGGAACGGCGACGTTCTGGGATCCGCGCTCGCCGGTGCGCATTGCCGGAGAGTTGGGCGAGTTTCTGCGTCGCGAGAAAGTCGCGGACGTGGGGGAGATTGTGGGGACGCTGAAAATGGGCGCGGGGTAGCAAGCCCCTACAGCGCTTCTTTGAGCTTCCGACGATACTGTTCGAAGGCCTTGCGGCCCGCGCCTGTCAGATGGAGCAACGTTTGCGGCACCTTGCCCCGATAGGTCTTCACAACCTCCACGTAACCTGCTTCCTCAAGCCGGGAGATATGGCTGGAGAGCGTCCCCTTGTTCATGCCAGTCTCGTGTTGTAAGTAGAGAAAGTCGGACTTATCGACGGCGAACAAGAGAGCGACAATCATAAGTCGTCCGGGTTCGTGAATCACGCGGTCAAGCTCCGCGATGGTTCGGATCTGCTGGTTCATCGGCCTTCCTGCACCGGAGCTTGCGTATGGCGAAGGTAGAGCCAAAAGCTGAGGCCGCCGGAGATCATTAGCATCGGGCCGTAAATCAGGAAGGAAAGCAGGTACGCTCCAATCAGTTTGGTGCGAACCGGGTGGGTCGCCCATGAGTCGGCGGCCAGCGCGCCGAACGAACTCGCGGGAAGAAGGGCGATCGCAAGCGACGCGATTGTAATTGCGCAGACGACAACCCACTTCCAACGGACCGTTCTGGCGAAGCTGTAGGCATATCTAGCGGCGAAAAGCAGGCCGAAAGGAAGGACGGCTGCCGTAATGTCCCAATGGTGCCGGCGGGCGACGAAAATGCCGCCCAACGCCAGCGGCCCAAGCAACGCCGCCATGATCCCCGGCCTCCAGACAGTGTCCTGCTTGCGATATTCGACGAAGCCGGTGCGGGGATAAGTGATCCGGTTCTTGATCGCTTGCGTCCCATAGCGGATGATCAAAGACATTGCCCCGAAGAAGATAACGAGCGCATACATCTGGTGCCAGACTGCACCCTTGGGCGTGTGCGCCTGCAACCACATGAGCAGCCCTAAACTCAGCATCATGAAGCCGGCGCCCAACTCGCCTACGCCATCGATGTTGTAATAGAGTTTGGGCCGGTCCAAAAGACTTCCGACTTGATCCATATTCGTCACTCCTTGTATATACGCCTGCTAGTTGGCCCTACCAACCGAGAATTGTGAATATGACGAATTTCGACATCCCGTCCCACGAATTCACGAGCGTGTTGCAGATCGGGGAAGTCGGATTTATCGACGGCGGATAAGAGGGCCCAATCATAAGTCGTCCCGGTTCGTGAATCACGTGGTCAAGCTCCGCTATGGTTCGGACCTGCTGGTTCATCGGCCTTCCTGCGCGGGGGCTTGCGTATGGCGAAGGTAGAGCCAAAAACTGATGCCGCCGGAAATCGATAGCATCGCGCCGTAAGTCAGGATGGACAGAAGAAATCCTCCAGCGAGCTTGGTGAGAACCGGGTCGGTCCACGAGTCGCCGGCCAGCGTGATGAACGAACCGGCGGGAAGGAAGGCGATCGCAAACGAGCCGAGCATCATGGCCCAGACGACAACCCACTTCCATCGAACTGCTCGGGGGAAACTGCTGGCATAGCACGCGGCGAGGAACAGTCCGACGAGAGGGACCGATGCCGTAATGTCCCAGTGGGATCGAATGGCGAAGGCGAAGGTGATCGACACCAGCACCGCAACCACCGCAGCAACCATCCCCACCCACCAAACCGTGTCCTGGTTGCGATACTCAACGAAACCGGTGCGGGGATAAGTGATGTGATTCTTGATCGCCTTCGTCCCGTAGTGGATGATCGCGATCATTATCCCAACGTATATAACGAACGCATACATTTGGTGCCAGACTGCGTCCTTGGGCGAGTGGCATTGTAACCACAAGAGCAGCCCATAGCCCAGGGACATGAAGCCAATGCCCAACTCGCCCATACCATCGATGTTGTGGTAGCGCATAGGCCGTTTCAAAAGACTTTCGACTTGATCCATATTCGGCGCTCCTCATTGCCATCGCCTACTAGTTGGCCACACCAACCGAAAATTGTCAATATGGCAAATTTCGACAGGCCAGGAGCGCAACCAATCCCTCACCACGTATAGTGAGCGGTATACGTCAGCGTCTTCTCTTCGTCAGGCTGCAGAGTTACTTCGTACTCGATCGTCTTGCTGTCCGTTTGGCGGTGCGCCGACGATTCCTGCGTGATCACCCAGTTCGTCCAGCGGTACAGATGCTCCACCACGCGCACCGTAGCGGCCTCCTTCTTGTGGTTCCGCAGCTTGATTTCGAACGATTCGTCTGCCCAGCCTCCCGGCTGCATCTGCGACTGGAACCTGGTCTGGCGCCGCTCGCCGGTGATATCGAAAGCATTCCCGGTGTACACGCGCACGGTTTCATCCTGGGGCGTGTGTTCGATCTGGTTTTCCCCGGTAAATTCCACCTGTCCATCCTGATCGCGGCGATAGAAGCGCACGCGGCCCTGTGGCAGCGGCATTCCCAGATGGTTGGCCGCCGTATTGGCGAACTCGCGCATCACCCATACGTGCGGATTGGACTGCGTCCCATACTGCTGGAGATTGCGCACGTCCTGATAGCCGGCGAAGTTTC
>CAZARO010000639.1:0-4156 GCA_964487165.1 uncultured Solibacteraceae bacterium
ATGACGAGGACTTCATTCTTGCCGACGTAATTCCCCGGCCCACGCGCCGCTTCACCAACTTCAGCGGCGATCTGTCCGGGCGCTACATCGAAGCGCTGTCCATCGCCGCGCTCTCGGGCCCCAAAGCTTCCACTCTCGACCGCACCGTGGCGGACCTGCTCCCGCTGCAGAAGCCCGACGGTCACTTCGGGGCGCCGCTGAACCAAAACGAAGTCGACGACGATACTATGGCCGTGATGTGGGGCCAGGGACGCCTGCTGGTCGGGCTGGTGGAATACTACAAACTTACGCATCGTCCCGAAGCGCTCGAAACAGCGCGCCGGCTGGGCGGATTTCTGATCGACCAGGCTCCGCGATTTCAGTCGGAGCAGGTTCAAAGCAAGTACAACGCCGATAAGTTCGCAGTCGGCTACATCTGCTGGACCAGCAACCTGGAGGGAGTCGTGAATCTCTTCGCCGTCACGAAGGAGGAGCGTTTTCTCACTCTTGCCAAACAAATCGCCGCGGACGTAGGAATCCATCCGTCGCAGCACAGTCACGGCTATCTCACCTCCTTGCGCGGCGTGCTGGCGCTCTATCGCGCCACCAACAGCCGGCAATACCTCGACCAGGCTATCGGCGGATGGCAGGCCGTTGTGGATTCCGGGAACGTGCTCTGGCAGGGCGGCGTGCCGGAGATGTTCGCTCCCAGTATCGCGCGCGATGAAGGATGCTCCGAGGCCGACTGGCTGCGCCTCAGCCTGGAGCTTTGGCAGATCGCGCGCCGGTCCGAGTTCCTGGCCCAGGCCGAGCTGGAGCTGTTCAACGAGTTCTCGTTCAATCAATTCCACTCGGGCGATTTCGGGCATCATGTGCTCACCGACACCGGGATGACCACGCCCATGGGGCGCGCCTGGTGGTGCTGTACCCTGCATGGCGCGCGCGCTCTTTATGCCATTCGGAAAATGGTATTCCACGAAGACGGCGGGGTGCTGGCGTACGACCTCGCGGCCGATGGAACCGGCGAGACGAAGGGCCTGACCGTGCGTGCCGATTCGTCGCTGGAACGTGATAACTCGGTGACGTTGACCGTCGAAAAGTCTGAAGCGCCGGCGCGGACGCTCCTGGTGCGCGTCCCGCAGTGGGCGTCGGACTTGTCACTATTCGAGGCCGGCAAGAAGCTAGCGGCCACGCCCCGCGACGGCTACGTCTCGGTGAATCGCATTTGGAAAGCCGGCGACACCCTGAAGCTTAAATACACTCTGCGCACGCGCGCGGTCTCCGATAAAAAGCACCCCGATATGGTTTCCGTTTTCCACGGACCGTGGCTGCTGGCTGTGGATGCTGGAGCATCGCCGACTTTTTTCGATGAGCCCTTCACCGGCAATCGCGTGAAGCTTTCACCCGGCGACGTGAAACTGGACTCCGCGGCGCCATCCGCGTCGCCCGCGCAGTTCACCGTCCCGGTGGCCCGCTTCAAACTGGATTATTACCCCGGCGGCTATCCCATACAGCCGGCCCATGCGCTGCTCCGGCCGATCGCGGAAGTTACCTCGTCCGCGGACCAGAATCAGTTGGTAATCTGGCTGCCGGTGGTCTCGAAGGCCGAGATTCAGGACGAACTCTACGCGAAAAAGCCGAAGCAGAAGTAACCCGGCACGGCGCCTCTGCCCGTCACTGCTTTTTCCAAAGCCGCCGATCCCAACGCACCGGCAATGGCTGGCTCGCCCCGATCCGCGGGAAATCCGGGTGTTCCTGATTAATCAGAATATTCCGCTCCACCCGCGTGACCACCGAGGGCACCAGCAGCACCGGCGTGCGCCGCTCGTCATACCATCGGTCGCCGAAAACCCGCGCCGCTTCGAACGACGGCGAATCCCAGTGGCGCACGTCGTCCGGCGCGATCTCCTCAGTCGACAAGGCTGCCGGAATCGCGATCTCGATATAACCCTGGTTCGGAGGAACGCTGCCGGAGGCGTGGACCAGAATTTCCAATAACGCCCCCGCATACGTCTCGGATGCGTATATGACGCGGCGCCCAGGCGAATTCCAGCGAGCACCGTAGCGCATCGCCCCGCTTCCATCGAAAATGGTGTGACGCATATCGGCGATGCGGAACGCCCGTAGCGGGCCGTTAGGCCGGAAGGCCATAGAGGATGCGGGCCATGATTTCTTCGGCCTGCCGCGCGCCCAGTTCCGTCAAGGCCGCGTCGAGCGGCGTCTTGCCGCCCATCTCCGCGTGCGGTGTGGTGAGAAAGCGCCGGGCATGCTCGTGATCCTGCCAGACCTCCTCGGCCATGGCCACCACGCGGGCCAGACGCTCCGTGCGCTCACTCTCCGCCGGGCTCAGACGTTCCCGCCGCCGTTTGTACGTCGCCTCCGGAACCACACGGTACATCAACGCGCGCCGCTCCCCGGCGTCCGAGAAGACGCGGCTCGCCACATTACTAAGGGTCGACTTGGGCAAACCGCGTTCCACGGCCGCATTCAGCTGCAATAAAGACTTTACCGGGCTCCCCAATATGCGCGTTCCGCCCAGGACCTGTCCGATATGACGTGGCTCCAGCATCAGTATCATTCTACCTCAAGGGGGGGATCAGATGATACCGGATGGACTCCGCCTACTCTGGCCCTGGCGGACCGCCGAGGGAGTAAACTGCTCCTATGGCAGCCGTGCCGAACGTGCCCCTGGTTTCCATCGAGGAGTATCTTGCCGCAAGCTATCCCGACGGCGATCGGGAGTATCTCGACGGCGTGGTGGTGGAGCGCAATGTGGGAATACCGGGGCACAGCGCCCTTCAGAAGATCCTGATCGTTCATCTGGCGGCGTTCGAGAGGCGCCTCAAGATCGCCGTTCGTCCGGAGTGCCGCACAAGGATCGCGGAGACACGATATCGCGTGCCCGACGTGCTGGTGATGGAACGGCCCTTCCGGCAGTCGAACCGGGTCGTGCTCGATCCCCCATTACTGATCGTGGAGATTGTCTCGCCCGAGGACAAGCACAGCGAAACGCTGCGGCGGTTCCGCGAGTACGAGAAACTGGGCGTCCCTTACATCGTGCAGATGGATCCGGAGGACCGGACGACCTACATGTTCATCCACGGCGACCTGGTGCGGCGGGACGACCTGGCCACCGTCGAGACGCGGAACGGCGCGTTACCATTCGATACTCGCGAATTGCTGGCGCTTCTGGACGAAGAGCCGGGCGATACCCTTACGCCTTAGCTTTCGGCGGCATGAAATCCGGCGGCAGCGCCGCGCCTTCGCCGAAGAAGTAGTTGTCCATCTGCTGAATCAGGAATTCCTGCGCCTGCGCGGTGCCCAGATTGAGGCGATATTCGTTCATGAGCATTTTCATATGCTCCACCCACATCTTCCAGGCATCCTTCGACACGTTGTCGTAGATTTTCTGCCCCAGCGGATGGCCTTCGAACGGGACCTCATCCAGACCCTCCATTTCGCGCTGGAATTTCACGCAGAATACTTTGCGCGCGCCGGGGCGGATGGCGTTATTGATCTGGTTGAAGCCACTGCTGCCACAAGACATGGGTCGAAATCTCCTCCATCCAGGATATACTACCGGAACCCCGCGCCAAGCACCACAATTCCCAGATCGCGCTCGTCTGGCGGCACGCGGAAGGTCTTGTCCACGCGGATTTCGATCGTCGCCGTCGGACCCGCGCGCGCAATCGGCTGGGGACAAATCAGTTGCCCGGGACCGGGCGCGGCGACCGTCGTCGCGCAGACTTCGCGATCGTCGAGCAGCAGCGAAACGTGGCGTGCGGGAGCGTTATCGGGGATATAGAAATTCAGTTGCAGAGGCATCGCTGCGCTCGGACTCTTCACAATAATGACGCCGCTCGCCGTCATCCAGTGGTCGTCCGGCCAGATGCCACTGACGATCTGGTCTTTCGCCTCGGGCGCCTTCATGTCGACATAGGAAAGCGTGGGATGGCGCTCCACCACGCGGCCGGTATGCACGCGATCGATCACTCCGGCGGACAGGCCGAAGGGCCATAGACGGTCCAAGGCGGCGCTCGAATACCCGGAGTGGCTTTCGAGCCCGATAATCCGCAATGGAATCGCCGGGCGAATCTCCAGCGTGGGCGCGGCCGGAGCCAGGAGCGCGGTCGGCTCGACGGCGTGACTTAATTGGCTGGATACGACGATGTCGCCG
>CAZARO010000640.1:0-4153 GCA_964487165.1 uncultured Solibacteraceae bacterium
CACCAGCAGATCGAGACGATCGTTGAGGCCGCTCGACAGCTCCGCAGCTTCGCCGGCCGACGCGGCGTCGAGCACGCCGTAGCCCAACTCTTCGAGGACCTGGCGCATGAGGTTGCGCAGATCGGGGTCGTCCTCGACGATCAGAATGGTCTCGTCGCCGCCGCGTGCCGTGCTCCCCGAGGCGACGGTTTCCGGGTTTTCAACGGGCATCTCACCTCCTGCCGCGGGCAGGTAAATCCGCACGGCAGTTCCTTGTCCTTTGCTGCTCTTGATGGAGATAAAGCCCCCGCTCTGCTTCACGATGTGTTGCACCATCGGTAAACCGAGTCCATTGCCGGCGCCGGGGCCTTTGGTAGTATAGAACGGCTCGAAGATCCGCTGCCGCGTGGCTTCGTCCATGCCGGCACCGTTGTCGGTCACGGTCAACAGGATGTATTCTCCCGGCGGCAGGTACGGGTGGGTGTTGGCAGGGCCGCGATCGGGTTCCAGATTAGCGGTCTGAATCTCCACTTTGCCGCCCGCGGGCAGGGCGTCTCGGGAATTCATCAGCAGATTCAGCAAGACTTGCAGAATACCGCACCGGTCGGCCAGCACCAAGTGGAGAGGGGACGCCAATACGGCTGCAAGTTCCACATTGGCCGGCAAGAGCTGGCGGGCCAAGGTAACCAGCTCACTCACGGAGTCGTTGACGTTCACCAGCCGCGGCTCCGGCGCCGGGCGCCGGCCCAGGGTCATCATAGCCCGCGTCATGGCCGCCGCGCGCTCTCCCGCGCCGCGAACTACGGTAAGGCACTGGCGCGCTTTCTCGGGCAGTTCGTTCGACGCCAGCAGCATCTCGTTGTATCCGTTGATGACCGAGAGCAGGTTATTGAAGTCGTGTACGATGCCGGCGGGCAACAGTCCCGGAAGCTCGATCTTTTGCGGTTGACCTGCGGGTTTCGGAGTTTTCGCGGGAGCGGCGCCGGCCGGCAAATCGCCGGATTGAGAATCCGCCATTGACTACGCCGCCTGCCGGGAGTTTTCGGGCCGGCAGAATTCGCGGCCCGGGGAATTGCTAATCGTGTGCATTTCAAACTTAGTTCGTAATCGCTACGAAATTCATTCTGCCCCCAAATGCGCCTGGGCGCCACCCGTAGTATTCCGAACTCGCAGCGCACTCTACGGCAATTCCGGAGGGCCCACTCCGTAAAATTACGGATGGCCGCCGCTGCGCAACAGAGCTTTAATTTGGGATATGGTGAGGCCCAGCCGGGCAGAGGGTACGGATCGGGAAGATCGGCGTTATCGTCTTGTCCTGGCGGACGATCATCCCGGCGTGCGGCAGGAAATCCGGCAGCTTCTCGATTCCGAATTCGACGTCTTGCGCGCCGTGGGCGACGGAGCCGAGCTGGTGGCCGCCGCTGTCGAATTGCAGCCCGACGCGGTCGTTTCCGATATCCGGATGCCGAAATTGGACGGCATCGAAGCCGGTTGCGAAGTCTTGCGGCGGGGGCTTTGCGAAGCCATCGTAATTCTCTCCATGTATCCCGACCGTCACCTGGTGCAAACGGCGCTGGCCGCCGGGGTACGCGCCTACGTACTCAAGCTGGACGCCGACGAAGAGCTGATTCCCGCCGTCTACGCGGCGTTGCGCGGGGAGTGTTACCTTTCAAGCGGAGTGCGCGGCAAAAAGTAACCAGTGACTCCCGCGAAAACGTCTGCTATATTCTGTTCGGCGACTGCCGCGGTGTATGCCCAAGATAAGAGTGCTCCTCGCGGACGATCACATATTGGTGGCGGAAGGTCTGAAATCGCTCCTCAAGGATCTTTTCGACCTTGTCGGCGTGGTGCATGACGGCCGGGCTCTGATGGAGTCCGCCGAGAGTCTCCACCCCGACGTCATCGTCACCGATATCTCCATGCCGCTGCTCAACGGTCTCGACGCGGTACGGCAGATTCGCGCCAGCCGTCCGGACACGCGCGTAATTATCCTCACCATGCACCGCGATACCCACCTGGCCGCTGAAGCCTTTCGCGCCGGAGTCTCGGGGTATCTGCTCAAAGTCTCCCCCGGCGAAGAACTGGTGAAAGCCATCCGCGAGGTGGCGCAGGGCCGCTCATATGTTACCTCGCTGCTGGCCAAAGACCTCATCAATCTCCTGATGGATAACAACGCCGCGCGCGAGAACGCATCCCCACTTACTCCAAGGCAGCGCGAAGTGCTGCAACTGATCGCCGAGGGCCGCACCATGAAAGAAGTGGCCGGCGTCCTCAATATCTCGCCGCGCACCGCCGAATCGCATAAGTACGACATCATGCAGGCGCTGAGCGTCGACACTACCGCCGAGCTTGTGCAGTGCGCCATCCGCATGAAACTGGTCGGCGAATGAGCGGACGCCGCACCATGGTGTCCGGCGGCAGCGCGAAGACCCACGGACGAATTCTGATCGCTTCGCTGACCCTCGGGTCGCTGGCCACCGCCGCCGCCGTCTGGTGGTATTACACCCGCCAGTTGGCCGCCATGGAAGACGCCGTCGTACTGGAACTGAGAGCCGTCAGCGATAACAAAAGTAAATCAATCGCCAACTGGCGCAGCGAGCGGCTGGGCGACGGCCACGTGCTGATGTCGTCGCCCCTCATGCGTACTGCCGATCGGATTCTGTCCGGCCAGGGCAGCGCCGCGGACTCGGCCGCTCTGGCGGAGGTATTGAGGCGCTTCGAGGAAGCCTTCCTGTACACCGGCGCCGCGCTGTGCGATCTGGATGGCAACGCCCGCATGTCCAGCGGGGCCATCGCCGGCGATCCTTCCCGTCTGCGCAATCTGGCGCGCGAAACCGTTGGCGCCACGGACTCGCAACTCTCCGACCTGCGCCTCGATCCGCAAAGCGGGCGGCCGCTGATGGCCCTGATCCTTCCCGTAGGGCAAAAGGGCGCCCTGATTCTGGACATCGACCCGGAGCGCTTCCTCTATCCTTATTTGCGGGCATGGTCCGGGCACAGCCAGACGGCCGAGACCCTGCTCATGCGCCGCGACGGGGACTACGCCGTCTATTTGAACGCCCTGCGTCACCGTCCCGAAAAGCCCTTGCAGTTTCGCCGCGACATGATCGGCCTGGGCTTCCCGCCCGACTCCGCGCTCGAGACCCCGCACATGGTTCACAGCATCGACTACCACGGAGCGCCGGTGATCGCCATTCTCCGCCACATCCCCAATTCGCCCTGGTTTATGACCGCCAAGATCGATGCCGCCGAGGCTGACGCCCCGGAACATCGCCTGGGCTGGGAGATGGCCCTCATCACCGCCCTCATCGCGGTGGTCAACGTGACCGGAGCGGCCGTGGTATGGCGCGGACAAAGCGCGCGCATTCATGCGGAACGGGTGGCCTGGTTCTACGCCGTCGCCAACGACACTCCCGCGTACCTGTGGATGGCCGACCCCAAGATGGAGAACTCCTTCATCAACGCCCCCTTCGCTAAATTCCTGGGCACCACGCAGACCAACCTGGCGAACACCTGGAGCAACTCCATCCACCCGGAGGATGCCGAGGCGGCGCGCGCCGCGTTTCGCGAAAATATGGCCAACCAGACCGGGTACACACACGAGTTCCGCGTGCGCCGCTACGACGGGGAATACCGGTGGATGGTGAGCAAAGCAGAGCCCCGGTTCTCGCCGAAGGGAAAATTCCTGGGCTTCGCCGGATCGGCGCTGGATGTCACCGGCCGCCGCCTGGCCGAGCGCAAATTGCGCGAAGCCAACGAAAGCCTGCAGGAACTCAGCTCCCGCCTGATCGGCGCGCAGGAAGAGGAGCGTAAGCGCCTGGCGCGCGAACTGCATGACGATCTCAGCCAGCAGATTGCCGCGCTCAGCCTGGCCACCGGCAATCTGAAGCGCCAGATTCCCAAGGAGCGCGCCGAAACCCGCGCGCAGGCCGACGGCATTCATAATAAGCTGGTGCAACTGGCCGAGGCCGTCCGCCGCATGTCGCACGAATTGCATCCCGCCGTACTGCAATACTCGGGACTGGCGCCGGCGCTGCGGGCCTACTGCGAGGAGTTCGGGGCGCTTACCGGGCTGCAGATTGCGCTCGAGATTGGGGGTTCGTTCGAGGGCGTGGCGCCGGCCGCGGCGCTGTGCCTGTTTCGCGTGGCGCAGGAAGCTTTGCGCAACGTGGCT
>CAZARO010000641.1:0-4148 GCA_964487165.1 uncultured Solibacteraceae bacterium
CCGCCGCAGACCCAATAGGGCCGGCGCATGTCCGCCGACACCTGGTAGAACTGCCCCACGGCGATGTCGTTGTGGTAATCCCAACTGATGCCGCCATCGTTGCTGCTGTCGAAGCCGCCGTCGTGGCCGATCCACACCTGGCGCGGATCCTTGGGATTGATCCAGATGGCATGGTAGTCGGTGTGCGAGCCGGCGAGGCCCGTCCACGTCTTGCCGCCGTCAAGCGATACGCGGCCGGGGTTGCCGCCGGTGAGGATCTTATTGACATTCACCGGATCCACGCGGATCTGGCTGAAGTACATCGGACGGTCGTCGCAATTGCTGATGAAGTTCCAGGTCTTGCCGCCGTCATCGGAGCGGAAGACGCCGCTGCCATCGGGATTGGGAGCCGGAGGCGCGCCGCCGCCACGGCCACCGCCGCCGCCGCGTCCGGTGCCAAACTCATTGGGGGCTGCCTGCACGCAAGTGCCTTGGCCGGCCTCCGCGCCACCGCCACCGCCGCGTCCGCCGCCCGCAGGGTTGGCCCCGCCCGTTCCGGCTGCTGCGCCGGCAGCCTGCGTCTCGCCCGATTCCGCCCCACCGCCGCGCCCACCGCGGGCCGGTCCGCCGTCAGCCGCCGTGCCTGCGCCCGTGCCGCCGCTGGCCCCGGCTTCCACCTGGGCGAAAATCGTCGAGGGCTTGGCGCGGAAAATGGAGAGCGCGATCCGGCCGTAGATTCCGTCCTTGGGTTTGGGCCAGCCCTGGCCATCGAGCCTGGTCCAAGTGTCGCCGCCATCGGTCGACTTCCAAACGCCGCTGTTCGGTCCGCCGCCGTTGAATCCCCACCATGTGCGCCGGCGCTGGTAGGAGGACGCGTAGATGATCTTGCCGTTGGAGGGGTCTATGGCCACGTCCGTGAAGCCGGTGTCTTCGTCAATAAACTTGACCTGCTTCCAGTTCTTGCCGCCGTCCTGCGTGCGGTACAGGCCGCGCTCCTTATTCGGGCCGAACAAGTGTCCCACGGCGGCCACGAAGCAGATCTTGGGATCCTTGGGATCTACCACCACGCGTTGGATGGACTGCGTCTCTTTCAGCCCGAGATAGCTCCAATGTTCGCCGCCGTCGGTGGTGCCCCACACGCCATCGCCGATCGACGAGCTCTGGCGATTATTGCCTTCGCCTTTGCCCACGTAGACTACGTTCTTGTCGGAAGGCGCGATGGCCACCGAGCCGATGGACTCGTTCTCCATCTCGTCGAACATCGATTTCCAATGAATCCCGCCGTCGGTGGTTCGCCACAGGCCGCCGGTCGCGAAACCGATGTACATGGTCATCGGATCCTGTTCCGACCCCACGATGTCGTCCACGCGGCCCATCATCACCGCGGGTCCGATGGAACGGAATTCGAACCCCTTCAACATCGGGTCCTGACTCTGATTGATCGGCGGGGCAGGGGGTGCGCCGCCTCGCCCCTGGGCCATTAAGAGCCCGGAAAAACCCAGGCACGCCGCCGCCACAAACAACACTTTGGGCCTGCCCTGGGACCAACACGTTACACGCATAGACTTGTCCTCTCCAACCCCCGTGACACTTGTTACGCTACTCTTCGGATCTAGTCAATGTATCATATACGACCGCCCGTAGTAGCGCCAACAGACCCCCGCAAGAAAACTCGAGGTGTCCCCCAAACGGGAGGGCTGTACGGCGGCCTCGCGGCTATGGCAAAATGACGGTAGAGTAAATTTGGCTCAAGCGGCCGATAAGGTAAGTGTACGTGACTGGCACTTTCGACAGCCCGCAGCTTTTCGTCCCCAGCCCCCATCTGTGCGATGCCGTCAATGGACGCATCGTGCAGTCGGAGATTGAAGGCGGAGTGCATTTGCGGGATGTCGTGCCCGGAACCGTGTTGGAAGTGCGCACGCAGAACCGCGCCTACACCATCGAATATCAAGGTTCCGGCCAGGCGCTCATCTCCGGGCATCCGATCTTCTGCCCGGAGCCGGTTCTGGTGAACATTCACGGTTCCACCTGGGGCGGGTCGATGTTGAAAGAACGTTTTATCGGCCGCGGAATGTGCCTGGAATTCGCTCCTCCTACCAACCCGGCAATCACTACTTCGGTGATTGTGGAAGTTCGCGAAACTCCAAAAGCGGCCTGATTCGCACCGGCCATCCTGACTATAGCCATCGAGCCGCGGTCTTGATATGCTGTGCCCATGGCGAAAGCGATATCCCCGATTCCAGCCGGTTTTCACTCGTTAACGGCCCACCTTGTTGTACCCGGCGCGGCCAAATATATCGACTTCCTGAAGAACGCGTTCGGCGCCGAAGATGTCTCGCAATCTCCCGGCCCCGGCGGCAAATTGATGCACGCGCAAGTGCGCATCGGCGATTCTTTCCTGATGTTCAGCGACGACTTCGGCGCCGAGTTCGGCCTGCCGCCGCTGGCGCAGGGCCGCCTGCCATTCCACCTGAACCTTTACGTTCCCGATGCCGATGCCACCTGGGCGCAGGCCCTGGCCGCCGGGTGCGAAGTCACCATGCCGATCGGCGACCAGTTCTGGGGCGACCGCTATGGCCAGGTGCGCGATCCTTTTGGAATACACTGGGCCATCGGCACGCGGATGGAGGATCTCACGCCAGCCGAGCAGCAGGAGCGCTCCGCGAAGGTGTTCGGAGCGCACTCGTAGGCGCTCAGGCCAGGGGCAGCCCGGAGTCCTTTAACGCGCGCCAGCCGCCATCGAGCGAGATGGCGTTGGTGTAGCCCATTTTCTGCAGATTGTCGGCCACCAGCGCGGAGCGGAAACCACCGCCGCAATACAATACCAGGGGCGTTTGCTTGTCCGGGTACTGCGTCTCGATGTCGCGCTCGATGATCCCGCGGCTCAAGTGTACGGCGCTTTGCACGTGGCCCTTGTCCCACTCATTGTCCTCGCGAGTGTCCACCAGCACGTGCGCTTCGCCGGCCGCGACCATCTTCTTGTAGCCTTCGATATCGATCTGTTGCACGCGCGATTTGGCGTCGTCCACGAGTTTGAGGAATCCAGGATTGTGCTGCATCGGAGACGATAATACCACTGCCCGCGGTTTGCGTCAGAATGTACGTATGCCTATCCACACACCGATTCGCGTTCTGGCCGCCGCCCTCCTGCTGACATGCGGAGCGCGCCACGCGAGGTGCGAAGTAAGACTGCCCGGGATTCTCAGCAGCCACATGGTGCTGCAGCGCGAAAAGCCGATCCACGTCTGGGGTTGGTCCGACGCCGGCGAGAAGATCACCGTCGAACTGCATGGCGTGACGCGCGCCACGGTGGGCGACAATGCGGGAACCTGGAGCGTGTTCCTGCCGCCGGAACCGGCGGGCGGTCCATTCCAACTCACGGTGACGGGCGGCAACAAGATTGTTCTGGACGACATTCTACTGGGCGACGTCTGGTTTGCGTCGGGCCAGTCTAATATGGAAATGCCTCTCAAGGGATTCGCCGGCGCGCCGCTGAAGAATTCCGCGGAGGAAATCGCGCACGCCTCGCAGCCGCAGATCCGGCTGATCCACATCCCGCAAAAAGCCATCGATTTTCCGCAGCGCAACAGTGACGCGTCGTGGACCGTCTGCACTCCCGAGACGGCGGCGGACTTTTCGGCCGTGGCCTACTTCTTCGGGCGGGACGTGAACGCGCAGGAGCACGTGCCCGTCGGCCTGGTGGACTCCAGTTGGGGCGGCACGCCGGCTGAGGCCTGGGTGAGCCTGGAATCCATTTCCGCCGACGCCGGCCTGATGCCCGTTTTCTCGACGCGCGCTCAAATGATGGCGGGGCAAGCCGACGCGGCAGCGGTCACGGCGGCGGAACGGCGCGAGGACGAGGCTGCCCGCAAGGCGGGGAAAACGCCGCCGCCGCATCCCTGGCGTCCCGATCCCGCCTCCTGGGCGCCCGCCTGGCTGTTCAACGGGATGGTTGCGCCGGTGACGCCGTATGCCATCAAAGGGGTCATCTGGTACCAGGGCGAGTCCAACAGCCGGCTGAGCTTCGCCCCCATGTACGCCAAACTGTTTCCAGCCCTGATTGCGGACTGGCGCGCGCGCTGGCACGTGGGCGATTTTCCATTTCTCTTCGTGCAGATCGCCAACTTCAGACCGAACGACACCGAAGCGTGGGCGGTGATCCGCGAGGC
>CAZARO010000642.1:0-4144 GCA_964487165.1 uncultured Solibacteraceae bacterium
AATAGCGACGCGAGCTGGTTGGCCGTATGGTCCGACGCGTAGTAGAAATTCGGCATGGTATCGGTGCCGGCTGGCGTGGTTTCCTTCAATTGAGACGGATCCGTGACATAGGTCGCCTTGAAGGAACCGTTCATGATGGCGCTTACCAGTGTCTGGATGCCTGGGGGTTGGACGGCCGCTGTCGATGCGGCCGGGGCAACCGCGGCGCCGGTTGCCGCAGTGCTGGCCGTGGTTGTGGTTGCGGCTGCGGCCGTAGTGCTTGCCGTCGGCCCGAAAATGCTCGTGGCCGACACGGCGTTGGGCGCCGACAATGGGGTGCTGCTGGCGCTGAGAGACTGAAACAGGGTCTCGAACGGATTGGTTGTACCGATCGTCTCCGACGACGGGAAGACCGGTCTCGTGGCGCTGAGCGTCGACGATGGGGAACTCGAGTGTCGAATCACCTGGGTGCCCCTGCCTGGCTCGAAGGCCACGGCGGTATGCGGCGCGATTCTCATACGGCAAACCATTGGCATTTCGCCCTCCGCTCCTCAACTATTGAAAACACGGAAACCGGACCGCAGACGCACGGCAAATTGCTGCCACTGCCGACGAATTTTCGCCGTTCCCGCGTAACCAAAAGCGTCTTCGAGAGTATTAAGAAGGAGGAGAAGCGCGGATGAAGTTCGTTTTGATCGCAGTGATTCTGGCGACGGTGGCGTTTGCGCGCGTGGACCGTTGTGGGCGCCGTTGGGCTCGCGAGGAGGCTCGGGAGACGCGCCAATGGGCCCGCGACGAAGCTCGCGAGGTGCGGCGGCATGCCCTGCGCTACCGCCTGGAAGCCCAAAGGTACGCCGCGGAAGCGCGGCGCGAAGCCCGCCGCGAGGAGCAGCGCTATCGCCACGAATTGCGCCAGGAATTGCGCGACAACCTGCGCTGGGACCACGCCGATTCCTCCGGCATGAGACGGATCTACTAAGGTCTGCGGCAGGTCTGCGCCCCCGACAGGCGGCTGCTCACTGGCAGTGCGCGGGATGCATCCCGCCCCCCCAGGGCGGCATCGCCGTCAGCTTTCAGCGGCCGGCCATCGGCTCCCATCTTTCAGCGCTCTCGTTCAGCGCTCACCTTCAGCTCCTGGCTTGGGGCTTTTGGCGTTTGCCTTTGCGGGATTCGGGCGGGCTGACCGCGCCAGATCGCCGCCGTGCGCGCGGTACCCTATGCGCCGGCGCCCAACCTGACCTCGCGCTACCATGGCGTCTATGAAAGATGCCGTGATGGCCGCCTATGAACGCATTCGGCCTTATGTGCGCGAGACGCCGGTGGAAGAATCCACAGCCCTGGGCGATGGCGCAGCTTCGGTATTCCTCAAGCTGGAGCACCTGCAGCATACCGGCTCTTTCAAATTTCGCGGAGCCTGCAATAAGATCGCGCTGCTCACTCCGGAGCAGGCCGCTGCCGGCGTGGTGGCCGCGTCCAACGGAAACCACGGGCTGGCGGTGGCCGCGGCGGCGCGGGCGCGTGGCATCGCGGCGGAAGTCTTCGTCTCGGCGCAGGTCTCGCCTGCCAAGGCTCAACGCATCGCCGCCCATGGCGCGACCCTCCGCCGTGCGGGCACTGACCCCCTGGCCGCCGAACTGGCCGCCCGGCACTCCGCCGAAGCCTCCGGCCGCGTCTTCATCTCTCCCTATAACGATCTCGACGTGATCGCCGGCCAGGGCACCATCGCGGTGGAACTCCACGCCCAAGTCCCGAACCTGGATGCCGTCTTCGTAGCGGTAGGCGGCGGCGGACTGATCGGCGGAATCGGCAGCTATCTGAAATCGGTCTCCCCGCGGACGGAAATCGTGGGCTGCTGGCCCGAGACTTCCCCCGTGCTCCACGAGTGCCTGCGGGCCGGCAGGGTGATCGACGTGGCCGAACAGCCCACGCTTTCCGAAAGCACCGCCGGCGGACTGGAACCGGACGCCGTTACCCTGCCGCTTTGCCAAACCGCCATCGACCGCGCGGTCCTGGTATCGGAAGCGGAAATCCGCACCGCCCTGCGGCTGGTTCTGGAGACCGAGCACTGGCTCATCGAAGGCGCCGCGGCGGTGGCCGTGGCGGCGTTCCGCCAGGAGATTCACCGCTGGGACGGCAAGCGCGTGGCCATCGTTCTCTGCGGCCGGAACGTCTCGCCCGAAGTCTTAGCCCGGGTGCTATAACCGGGATATACTGAGTTCCAAATCGTCATGCATCGAATCCTCTTGTCCGCTGTACCCGCTGCCGCTCTCTCTATGGGCCTCCTGCTCGCTCAGGAGGCGTCCGCGCCGCACCTCACCGGCCGCTTGACCGGCGACATGGTCCGCGATATCGCCCCGCGCAATCTTCCCGGCACCTTCACCTCCGGACGCATCGCCGACGTCGCCGTCGATCCCAAAAACCGCAATATCTGGTACGTCGCCACGGCATCCGGCGGACTCTGGAAAACCAGCAACCGGGGCATCGCGTTCCAGCCGATTTTCGACGATGGCGGCTCCTATTCGCTGGGCTGCGTGACCGTCGACCCCAAGAACAGCGAGGTGGTCTGGCTGGGCACGGGAGAAAACCAGTCGCAGCGCGCCATCGGCTGGGGCGATGGCGTTTACAAGAGCACCGATGGTGGCAAAACCTGGAAGAACGTGGGCCTCAGAAACTCCGAGCACATCGCCAAGATCCTTGTCGATCCGCGCGATTCGAACGTGGTCTACGTGGCCTCGCAGGGGCCGCTGTTTTCGCCCGGCGGCGACCGCGGCCTGTATCAGACTACCGATGGCGGCCAGACCTGGAAGCCCCTCCTGCAAATCACCGAGAACACCGGCATCACCGATATCGATATCGACCCGCGCAACCCCGACGTGATGTACGCCGCCGCCTACCAGCGCCGCCGCAACACCAGCGTGATTGTGGCCGGCGGTCCCGACGCGGGTATTTTCAAGACCGTCGATGGCGGAAAGAACTGGAAGAAGCTCACCGAAGGCCTGCCCACCGTCGACCTGGGCCGCATCGCCCTGGCCGTTTCGCCGCAGAAGCCCGACGTGGTCTACGCCCTCATCATGACGGCGCGCGCCAATAAAATGTCGGGTTACTACCGCAGCGAGGACGGCGGCGAGCATTGGACGCGCGGCGCTTATAAGGAAGTGCAGGATCCCGAATATTACGGCGAGATTTTCGCCGATCCCTTCCAGTTCGACCGCGTCTACGCCATGAACGAGACGGTATTCGTCACCGAAGACGGCGGCAAAACCGTGCAGAATGCCTTCGGCGGCGGTGGAGGCGGGCGCGGAGCGGGGCGGCTTCCCGGCGATACCTCGAGCAATCTGCACTCCGACAACCACGCCCTGGTCTTCGACCTCAGCGACCAGAATCACCTCATCGAAGGCAACGACGGCGGCCTCTACGAAAGCTACGACCACGGCCGCACCTGGCGGCATTTCAACAACCTTCCGGTGACCCAGTTCTACCGCGTATCGGTGGACAACGGCCTGCCGTTTTACAACGTCTACGGCGGCACGCAGGACAACGGCTCGCAGGGCGTTCCCTCGCGCACCAACGTCACGGCCGGCATCCGCACCAGCGATTGGATGGTCACCGGCGGCGGCGATGGATACCAGTCGCGCGCCGACCAGGAGGACGCCTCCATCGTGTACACCTGCTCCCAACAGATTGCCTGCGTGCGGCTGGATTTGAAGACGGGGCAAAGCACCAGCATCAATCCGCAGGCAGGGCGCGGCGGCCGAGCGGGCCGCGGCGGCGGCGCCCAGTCGGCCACGCCCGAAGCCAGACTGCGCTCCCGCTGGGATATTCCTTTCATCATCAGCCCGCACAATCACACCCGCCTCTACATCATGGGCAACCACCTCCTGCAGAGCGACGATAGCGGCGCCACCTGGCGCGAAGTGTCCGAAGATCTCACGCGCAATATCGACCGCAACACTATCCCCGTGATGGGCAAAGTCTGGGGCCCGGACGCCGTCTGGAAGAATGCCTTCACCGACGAGTACGGGACCGGCACCACGCTGGCAGAATCGCCCCTGAAAGAAGGCCTGCTGTTCGTCGGCACGGACGACGGGCTGGTGCAGATTTCCGAAGACGGCGCCAAGACCTGGCGCAAAATCGACCAGTGGACCGGCGTGCCGGAGATGACTTA
>CAZARO010000643.1:0-4141 GCA_964487165.1 uncultured Solibacteraceae bacterium
TGATTTTTTCGGCCGCGACGGTGAGGTCGCCTTCATTCTCGCGGTCCTCGTCGTCCACCACGATGAGGATGCGGCCGGCGCGAATTTCCTCGACGGCTTCGGGTACCGGGACGAATGGCATAAGTCCATTGTATCGGGCGTCACTGTGGTGCGAGGCGGGAACGCCGGCCAGCGGCATCGGGCTCGACCGTGTTCCAGGCCATGGAGTCCGCCGGCTTCCGATCGGCGTTCATCCGCGTTTATCGGCGGCCCCAACAAGAATGTGCTGGGCCTTGCGCAAACTTCCAAGAGAAATCTATTGGCCGCCGATGAACGCAGATAAACGCCGATCACGAGCGAACGTCCGATACCGAGCCGCGACCGCAAGGGAGCGGATAACTGCGCGTTGGGCACCGGGCTCCAGCCCGCTGCCTATCGGATTATGGCGTCGATCCACCGATCCCGATTCCACGTAGACGCGCGTCGTAGTGGGTAAACGTAATGAAATACCTCGGACACCGCTCCCTTGCGGTCGCGGCTCGGCCTGGCCTACCGCTACGCTCGGATCTTTCTGCCAATCCGTCACTTTCAAGTCGCGCACCTCCCGAGATTGGCAACTGCCCTCCAATCCACGCCCTACGTTAAGATAGGTAGCTGGGCAGTATTTTCCCCGGCAGCAGCTTTTCATGGCCCCGTTCCCTCGATTTTTGCCATTATTACCGAATTTGACGCTCCGCGGCGTGGTGGATATCCTCGTGGTGGCGTTCCTGGTGTACCAGGCTCTCATGGTGGTGCGCGGCACCCGCGCGGGCCACATTCTGCTCGGCATTTTCATGATGGTGGCCCTCTACGCGCTATCGGTGTGGGCCGGACTGGACGCCTTGCGGGCGGTGCTTTCGTTCATCGTGCCGCTGGTCGGGCTGGCCGTCATCGTGCTGTTTCAATCGGAGATCCGGCGGACACTGGCGCGGCTGGGGCGAAAGCACTGGCTGGGATTCGGCTCCGGATATCGCGCTCCCGAGTCAGTGAATGAGATTCTGATGGCGGTGGAAACGATGGCCCCGAAGAGAGTGGGCGCGCTCATCGTGCTGGAACGCGATATCGGCTTGCGCACCTTCATCGAGAGCGGCGTCGCTCTGGAAGCGCGCATCACGC
Organism: uncultured Solibacteraceae bacterium; assembly: GCA_964487165.1. Classification (GTDB taxonomy): domain Bacteria; phylum Acidobacteriota; class Terriglobia; order Bryobacterales; family Bryobacteraceae; genus PALSA-129. The sequence goes on from CAZARO010000643.1 coordinate 1,135, forward strand.
GCGACCTGCTGCTGTCCATCTTCGCCCCCGGCCTGCCGCTGCATGACGGCGCGGTGATCGTGCAGAAGGATCGCGTCGCGGCGGCGGCCTGTTTCCTGCCGCTGACTACCACGCCGGCGCTCGCGCGCGACTTGGGGACGCGTCACCGCGCGGCCATCGGCATCACCGAAGAGACCGACTGCCTATCCATCGTGGTCTCCGAGGAGACGGGGCGAATTTCGGTGTGCGCCTTCGGCGAGCTGGTGCAGGGACTGTCGCTGGCGGAGGTCCGGGAGCGCATCAATCGCCACTTCGAAGCGCTCCATCCGGTTTCCGTCCGCATCGACGAGAGCCCCGCAGATATCCCGTTGGCGCCGAGCTCCGAACCGCCGGTTGACGCCTTGCGAATGGCGGAGACGCGGCCTGCCGAGCGGGTGAATCAGCCATGAAATGGGGCAAGGTTCTGCTCGGGTTGGTGATCCGAAATCCCGGCTGGAAACTGCTCTCGCTGGCCATCGCGGTGATCGTATGGGGTGTGGTGGCCAACGAGCCGGAGCTTTCCACCTTCGCCACCGTGGGGGTGGAATACCGGAACCTGCCGGAAGACCTGGAGATCAGCTCCGACCCGGTGAGCACGGTGAAACTGGAGCTGCGCGGGCCCTCCGGGCAACTGCGCAGCGTGGGCGATGGCAGCAACAGCCCGGAAGTGATTTTGGATATGTCGAAAGTGCAGACGGGTGAGCGCACCTTCCCCATCGGCGACGGCAGTGTCCGGCTGGTGCGCGGCGTACACCTGGTGCGGGCCATCCCCTCGGAGGTGCGGTTCCGCTTTGAGCGGCATGCGGAGCGCAGCGTGAAAGTGACTCCGCGTTTCCGGGACAGGGCCGGCTATGAAGTGGCCGCCTACACGGTGCAACCCGGTTCCATCACCATCGCCGGACCGGTCAGCCGCGTGGCGCAGGTGGATACCGTGCTGACCGACCAGGTGAACGTGCCAGCCACGGCCGGATCGTTCGATTACCCGGTGAACACGTTCGTCGACGATCCTTACATCCGCTTTCCGGAACTGTCGCGGGTGACGGTGACGGTGACAGTCAGAAAAAAATAACGCACCACAAACGAAGGGAAAAAGAGCAACAGTGGGAAAACAACTGTTCGGTACGGACGGCATTCGCGGCGTCGCAGGGGAATACCCGCTCGACAAGGCGACCGTGTACGCGTTTGGCCTGGCGCTGGGACACGATGCGGCACGGGCGCAGTCCAGCCCGGAGATTCTGATTGGCGCCGATACGCGCGAGTCCGGCGGATGGATCGCGGAACTGGTGGCCGGCGGGTTGCAGGAGGCGGGCGCGCGGGTGAGCTTTGCCGGAACCATCACCACTCCGGGGGTGGCTTATTTGACCCGCTCGGAGCCGTTTCTGGCCGGGGTGATGATATCGGCGTCCCACAATCCATACCAGGACAACGGGCTCAAGGTGTTCGGCCACAACGGCTTCAAATTGCCGGATGAGGATGAGGAAGTCATCGAACAGGAGATTCTGCGGCTGCGGCAAGCGGTGGCTCCGAAACCGGCGGCTCTGCGCGCGGATGACGAGTGGGCGCGGAAGTACCTGGATTTCCTGACGTCGCTCGCCACCATGCGCCTCGATGGAGTCAAGCTGGCGATGGATTGCGGCAACGGTGCGGCTTACCGGCTGGGTCCGGAACTGTTCCGCCGGCTGGGCGCGGAAGTGACGGCGCTCGGCGTGGAGCCCAACGGACGCAACATCAATCTGCACTGCGGCGCGCTGCACACCGAAGGGCTGCAGGCGGCAGTGCTGGCCGCCGGTGCCGACTTCGGCGTGGCGTTCGACGGCGACGCCGACCGTGCCATCCTGGTGGCCCGCAGCGGAAAGGTGGTGGACGGCGATGCCGTGCTGCTGGTGCTGGCGCGCGCCATGAAGGCGGCGGGGCGATTGAGGGAGGACACTGTGGTGGCGACGGTGATGTCCAACCTGGGCCTGGAAAAAGCGTTGGAACGCGCCGGCATCCGCATGGTACGCATGCCGGTGGGCGACAAATATGTGCTGGAGGAGATGGTGCGGCTGGGCGCGTCGTTGGGGGGCGAGCAATCGGGCCACGTGATTCTGCGCGAGTTTGCCACCACCGGCGACGGCATATTGACGGCGCTGCGCACCATCGAGACGGCGCACGCGGCGGGCAGCGGCTTGGACGAACTGACGGCCGATCTGCGCGTATTTCCGCAAAAGCTGGTAAATGTGCGGATCCGCGAGAAAAAGGAGCTCACGGCGGTGCCCTCGGTAGCGCGCGAGATCGAACACGTGGAGGCGGCGTTTGCGGGCACGGGACGCGTTTTGGTCCGTTTTTCCGGCACGGAACCGCTGGCGCGCGTGATGGTGGAAGGCCAGGATGCGCAACAAGTGGAAAGTTTTAGCGCCCGAATCGCCGACGCCATCCGGCTGGCGATGGGGGCCTAAAAAAAACTCGCGCGGCAAACAAAGCACTTCGGCGACTTCAGGGGAATCCCCCAGGAAGTAGCAACCTTTGTCCATGTCAGAACGTCATATTGTATGTCGAGAGTTTCTTCGACCTTGTTCCGTGGGCCTTTTTGGCGTTCCGCGGGACGGCCGGCGGGTGAAACCTCCGAGCACCCGCCGGTTTATTTTTTTCTGCCTTAATTCATCCGCTTCAAAACCAAAGCCGAGTTCTTACTGCCGAAGGCAATGCAGTTGGCCACGGCATTCTCGATGGCCAGGTGGCGCCCCGCAGTGGGGATATAATCGAGATCGCAATTGGGGTCGGCCTCTTCCAGATTGATGGTGGGCGGCACCACGCCATCGCGCATGGCCAGCAGCGTTACCGCTACTCCGGCAGCGCCGCAGGCCCCTTGCGGATGGCCGATCAGGCTTTTCAGAGAGGACCCGGCCAGTTTCCGGGCATGTCCATTGAAAGCCAGCTTCACGGCGCGGGTTTCCACGCGGTCGTTCAGCTCCGTGGAAGTGCCGTGATAATTGATGTACTGCACCTC
>CAZARO010000644.1:0-4139 GCA_964487165.1 uncultured Solibacteraceae bacterium
CCTGCTCGTACCTGCCCGGAAAACGCCCCATTTGGATACTGGCCCTGCGCTTGATGGCCCTCCTGGCCGTGCTCCCGGTGGTCAACGCCATCCTGCTCGCCTGCATATATAATGCAGCGCTTTACGCGGGCGTACTGCTGCTCCTGGTGGCCGGTTGGGCGCGCGTCCACCGGGTGCGCCGCGAGAGCTGGGGGCAAGGCCGCCTGCGTTACGACGAGACGCCCGACCCGGCAATCCACAGCCTGAACCTGCTCTCGTAGCGAAACTGAGCGACAATGGGGGGCAGCCCCAATTTACATGTGGTCTATCGAGAAACTCTGGAACGAGCGGAACCGCATTCCGGTTCTCGTCATCAGCGGTATCTTCATTCTGATCATCGCCATCATCGATTGGCGAACGAAGCCATACGTCTCGCTGGGGTTTCTGTACCTGTTTCCCATCATGTTCGCGGCCGCCTTCCTGCCACGCTGGCTGGTGGCTGTGATCGGCCTGGTGTGTGCGGTGCTGGCGGAACAATTCAGCTCGCTCGAACCCTCCTCCGTCCGCCTGACTTTCGTTACCCTGGCATTGGTGGGGTGCGGGCTGTTCGTGGCCGAACTGGTGCGCAACCGGCGCTTGAGCCTGGCGTCGCAGGCCCGGTTGAAGGTACTGGTGGAGACCAGTCCGGCAGCCATCGTCACGGTGGATGACCGGGGCTTCATCGAACTGGCCAACGCCGCCGCGGTGGAGTTGCTGGTTCCGCGCGCCGGCAACCTGATTGGCGACCCGATCGCCGCCTTTTTGCCGGAATTGCACCACGCACTGCGGTGGGAAGAAGCGGCACAGTTTCGTGCCTCCATGCAATGCCGGGGTCACCGCGGCAACGGCGAGGCGTTCACTGCGGACGTCTGGTTCTCTACCTATAAGGAAGGGTCGAGCCCCAAATTGGCGGCCATCATCGCGGATGTCAGCGAGGAAGCGGAAATCGGTCTGGGGGGAGTTTCCGTGGGCGGGTCCGCCGAAGCGCGCGAAGTGACGGCCCTGAATGGCCGGGAGACGGACGTTCTTCGCCTGCTGGTTCAGGGACTGGCGAACAAGGAAATCGCCGCCCGCATGGAGATGTCGGAAAGCACGGTCAAAAACACCATCCAGCAGCTCTTCGCCAAGACCGGGGTACGGACGCGCAGCCAACTGGTCCGAGTAGCCCTGGAGCGGTATCGCTCCACGCTTTAACCTTGTATTTTCATAGATAATCAGAAGATTAATCGTTTGGCTAATCGCGATGCCCCCGTTTTTGCCCCTCCGCAGGGAAGCGGCAACAAACACACTTTCGAAGTCACTCCTTTGGCCCTGTCACCTTTTGGGCCGGCCAATAGTCTATACAACGACTGGTCATAGCTTTTGATGGCCGAACGATAATCGAAATATCTCCATACCTGAACGGAAGATGAGTAGCGCCCAGAGGTCTGGACACGGTATCACGGAATAGAAGACGTGAAGAAGCTCATCCTGATAGCCCTTTTCCTGCCGGCGCTCGTTTTCGGCCAAACGGTTCTCACCTGGCAGCAAGTCAAAGATAAATTCGAAGCCACCAATCCCACCCTGAAAGCCTCCCAAGCCAGCATCGACGAGGCCCGTGCAGGGGAAATCACCGCATACCTCCGCCCAAATCCCACCCTCACCGGCACTTTAGACCAGATCAACCCTTTCGCGGACGCCAATTCCCCGTCGACCGGAACTCCCGGATACCGCCCTTTTGCCTACGCCCTGCCATTCGCGTCGATCGGCTATCTGCATGAGCGCGCCCACAAGCGGGAATTGCGCCTGGCGAGCGCGCGCAAATCCACCGATATCGCCGCCGAGAGCTTCTCCGACCAGGAGCGCACCCTGCTTTTCAACCTGCGCAATGCCTTCGTGCAGACCTTGCAGGCCAAGTCCGTGCAACAAAATGCCAGGGAAAACCTGGAGTATTGGGACCGTGAACTCACCGTCAATCGCCGCCGCTATCAGGCGGGCGACCTGGCGCAGGTGGATCTGGATCGGCTGGAACTGCAGCGCGTGCAATTCGAGTCCGACCTGGAAACCGCTCTGGTGAACCTGCGCACCGCCAAGATCCAGGTGCTGGCGCTGCTCAACGACCGTACGCCCGTCGACCAGCTCGACCTGACGGGACCGTTCGATTTCCTCGACCGGCTGCAGCCGCTGGAGGAATTCCGCAATGCCGCAGTGGCGTCGCGGCCCGATTTGAAGGTCGCGATGGAGACCGTGGAGTTGGCCAAGACCAACCACCAACTGGCCGTCGCCAACGGTTCCACGGACCCCACGTTCACCGTGGATGTCGCGCGCAATCCGCCGATTCCGGTGTATTTCGGCCTCAGCATTTCCATTCCCCTGCGGATCTTCGACCGCAACCAGGGCGAGAAGGCGCGCACGGAAGTGGAGATCAGCCGCACCGAACGCGGCCGCGATGCCACCCAAGCCCAGGTCTTCAGCGACGTGGATTCGGCTTACGTCACGCTGGTGAGCGCGTTGAACCTGCTGCGGCCGTATCGCGACAAGTATCTGAAGCTGGCGGAGGACACTCGCAATAAGATCGCGTTCTCCTACCAAAACGGCGGCGCGTCGCTCCTCGATTACCTGGACGCACAGAAGGCCTACCGCGATACGCGGCTGGCCTATCTGAACCTGATTGGTGCTTATCTGTCGACAGCGGCCCAAATGAACATGGCGGTGGGCCGGGAGGTGATTCCATGAATCGATTGTATGTATTCGAAATTGGCTTGTGTCTGGCGGCGGTCCTTGCCACGGCGGGATGCGGGAAGGCCGTGCCCGCGGTGTCCGCGCAATCCAGCGATACCGGGCCGCACCCCGCCGTCGTGGAACCCGACATGGACGCCAACAACCTGAAGGTGGACCATCCGGAGCAGTTCCCGGTGGTGGCGGCCGGGGTGTATTCCGCCGCGCCGGAACTGAAGGTCACCGGCGTGGTGGGCCCCGATGTGTCGCGGCAGGTGCCGGTGCCGTCGCTGGCCTCGGGCAAGATCGTGGAGATCGATGCCCGTCTGGGCGACGAAGTGCAGCAGGGAAAAGTGCTGTTCAAGGTGCGCAGCAGCGATATCGCGGGCGCGTTTTCCGATTACCGCAAGGCGGTGAAGAATGAGCAGCTGGCCAAGATCCAACTGGATCGCGCGCAACTGCTGTTCGACAATGGCGCCGTCGCCAAGAGCCTGCTCGAAATCGCGCAGAATGCCGAAGACAACGCCAAGGTCGATCTGGAGACTACCTCCGAGCATCTGCGCCTGCTGGGATCTGACCCAGACCATCCCACCGGCATCGTCGAAGTGCCGGCGCCCGTATCGGGCGTGATTACCGACCAGCAGATCACCATCGCGTCCGGCGTGCAGGCGCTCACGCCGCCCAACCCGTTCACCATTTCGGACGTATCGCATGTGTGGATCGTGTGCGATGTCTACGAAAACGACCTGTCGCAGGTACACCTGGGCGAGTACGCCGATATTCGCCTCAATGCTTACCCCGACCGCGTACTGCGCGGGCGCATCGGCAATATCGGGCAGATCATGGATCCGAATCTGCGCACCGCCAAAGTGCGGCTGGAAGTGGAAAACCCCGGCCTGATGCGCTTCGGCATGTTCGTGACGGCCACTTTCCACGGCGAAACCAGGGAACAGCATGCCACCGTCCCGGCGACCGCAATTCTGCACCTGCACGACCGCGATTGGGTGTATTCGCCGCAGCCGGGCGGAACCTTCCGGCGGCTGGAAGTGAAGGCCGGCTTGATGCTTCCGGGAGATATGCAGGAAATTGTTTCCGGCCTCAAGCCCGGCGTGCAGGTAGTCGCCAACGCGCTGGTGCTGCAGAACACCTCGGAGCAATAGATGATCAAGGTCCTGGTCGATTTCGCCCTCAAGAACCGCATCCTCGTGGTGGCGGCCACGGTTATGTTGTTCTTCGCGGGTGGAGTGGCCTTTCACCAGCTTCCCGTAGAGGCGTATCCCGACGTGGCCGACAACTACGTCGAGGTCATCACACAGTGGCCGGGAATCTCGGCCGAGCAGGTGGAGCAGCAGGTCACCATCCCGCTCGAAATCGTGATGAACGGGATTCCGGGAGTGGTGCATCTGCGGTCGTTCTCCTTCTTC
>CAZARO010000645.1:0-4135 GCA_964487165.1 uncultured Solibacteraceae bacterium
CCGCGACGGCAAATCGCTGGGGAAAATGGCGCGGGAAGAGATCGGCAAAGTGGGCGGCTTCATCGCGCTGGTCACGGTCCTGATCATCATGGTGATCCTGCTGGCGGTGGCGGGGCTGGTGGTGGTGAACGCGCTCAAGGGCAGCGCGTGGGGCACCTTCACCATCGCGGCCACCATGCCGGTGGCGCTTTTCATGGGGCTCTACCTGCGCTACTGGCGGCCCGCCAAAGTGCTGGAATGCTCCGCGATCGGCTTCCTGCTGGTGCTCGCCAGCATCTTCGGCGGGCGCGCGGTGGCGGCATCGGCCACCCTCGCACCGGTGTTCACCCTGAGCGCCATGGCGCTCGCGATCGGCATCATCGTCTACGGATTTCTGGCCAGCGCCCTGCCCGTATGGCTGCTGCTCGCGCCGCGCGATTATCTCAGCACCTTCGTGAAGCTGGGGGTGGTCCTGATGCTCGCGGTCGGCATCCTGATCGTGCGCCCGGAGCTGCAGTTGCCGGCCTTCACGCGTTTCGTGGATGGCACGGGGCCGATTTTCGCCGGCAAAATCTTTCCCTTCTGCTTCATCACCATCGCCTGCGGCGCCGTTTCGGGCTTCCATTCGCTCATCTCGTCGGGCACCACGCCCAAGATGATCGCCAAGGAGTGGCATGCGGTTCCGGTGGGCTACGGCTCCATGCTGATGGAAAGCTTCGTGGCCATCATGGCGATGATTGCCGCGTGTGTGCTGCAGCCGGGCGTGTACTTCGCAGTGAATTCGCCGGCCGGCATCGTGGGCGCTACTCCCGCGGCGGCGGTGGCCACCATCTCGGGTTGGGGATTTCCGGTGAGCGCCGGCGCTATGGCGCAACTGGCGGCCGACGTCGGCGAGAAGAGCCTCTTTTTCCGCACCGGCGGCGCGCCCTCGCTGGCCTTGGGGATGGCGCATATTTTCGCGCGCAGCGGCGGAGGCGGCGCGGTAATCGGCTTCTGGTATCACTTCGCCATCATGTTCGAAGCGCTCTTCATTCTGACGATTATCGACGCCGGTACGCGCGTGGGCCGCTTCATGCTGCAGGATTTGTTGAGCCACGCCGCGCCGCCGCTCGGGCGGTTGACGTGGATGCCCGGGGTGATCGCCACCAGCGCGATGGTAGTGGCCGCGTGGGGCTATTTCCTGATTCAAGGGGTGCGCGATCCTCTGGGCGGCATCAATTCGCTGTGGCCGCTATTCGGAATTTCCAACCAGCTGCTGGCGGGCATCGCGTTTTGCGTGGCCACCACCATCCTGCTGAAGATGCATGGCGCGAAGTACGCGTGGATCACGTTTGCGCCGTTGGTTTGGCTGGTGACGGTGACGTTCACCGCCGGATGGCAGAAGATTTTCTCGCCCTTGCCGGCGGTGGGATTCCTGGCGCAGGCCGACAAATTGGCGGCTGCCGGAGCGGCCACCGCGGCCACCCAGACGCTGATTTTCAATGCCCGCCTGGACGCCGCGGTGTGCGCCATTCTGATGGTGCTGGTGGCGGTAATCCTGGTGGATTCGGTCCGCGTCTGGGTCGGAATTCTACGCGGCACTGCGGACGTGCACGTGCGCGAGGCGCCGTTCGTGCCGTCGCGATTGCAGGTGGAGGAATTATGAGGCGGCTGCGGCGTTTCGGCCGGCTGGTGCTCGCGCTGCTGCGCGAAATCGGCGATGAGAATGCCTACCGGAGGCACCTGGCCGCGCACGGGCGCGAGCATTCAGGCGTGGAGTGGCGGCGATTCTCCGAGGAGCGCATGCGGGCCAAATACGCGCGCGCAAAATGCTGCTAAACAGAGACCTTCACGGCTCTGTAAGGGGCGCACACTCAGCCGCGCGCGTAAGTAAGCAAGCGGTTTGATCGCGCAGCGATCAACGACATCGTGTTTAGCGCCGATTCTGTTCACTTTGTCGATACCCGAGCCGTGGGGCAGACGTTAGAGGGGAAGTTGCAATATTCGGCTGCTCGACCGCTCCCTCGCGGTCGCGGCTCGGTAGGCTCTGGCAAGCCGCATACTGAGCCGCGCGCGCAAGCAAGCAAGCGATTCGATCGCGCGGCGATCAACACGGTCACTGCTCTGTAAGGGGCGCATACTGAGCCGCGCGTAAGCAAGCGGCTTGGTCGCGCAGCGATCAACGCGGTCACGGCTCTGTAAGAGGCCGCATACTGAGCCGCGCGCGGGTAACGTAAGCAAGCGGTTCGATCGCGCAGCGATCAACGACGTCGTGCTTAGCGGCTACTTCTTGGCAGCTGGGGGCGCAGTCGACTTCGCCGCTGTCGACTTCGCTGCAGTCGCCTTCGCCGCGGCCGTAGACTTGGTGGCCGGCGCAGTGGACTTCGTGGCCGGTGCCGTGGACTTCGTAGCCGGCGCAGTGGTCTTCGTCGCCGTGGCCGGAGCCGCCGCGCCTGCCGGAGGCACGATGGTGGCGGTCTTGATGAAGTCGAGCTTCGGGAAGCTCCTATCGAGATAAGCCTTGCCTTCGTTCAGGATGCGATTCTGATCGGGCTGTTCGCCGTAGCCGGCATACAGGGCCAGAACGATGTCCAAACCGTCGGTCACTTCTCCGAAGGGGGTAAAGCCCTGGGAGTCGAGGCTGCGGGTGTTGTCGTTGGTGTTGACGAAGAACTGGTTGGTCCGCGTGTTGGGTCCGGCGGTGGCGAATACCAGCGTGCCCTTGGTATTGTGGATGCCCGCCTTCGCGGGATCGTCTTTGATGGTGGCGTTCTGCCAGACCGCGCCCACCTTGGGGTCGGGCGCCATTCCGAATTGCACAATAAAATTCGGCACATTGCGGAAGAAGGCGACGTTCGTGAAGTAGCGGCTTCTTACCAGGTTGTAGAAGCGGTCGGCGCCCAGCGGCGCCCAGTCGCGATGCACCTGCACTACGAAATCGCCGTGCGAGGTGCTGAACTTCACTTGAAAACTGGCGGGCGCGATGGCCTTCAGACTTTCCGGATGGAGCAGCGGATTCACGGCGGGCGCGGACGTCTTGGCGGCGGGAGCGGCCGATTTGGCAGCCGGCGGGGCCGACTTGGCGGGGGGCGGAGTTTGAGCCAACATCACGGTCCCCGTGGCGAGCAATACAATTAAAGCTTTCATCAGGCCCGATTATAAACAAAGTGCAGGCCCGGTTGCACGCGGGTTGCCGCCCGGGCCGGCCGGGCGCCGTGGTGCTGGAAAGTCCCACAAGAATCATCCTGGAGTTTATCGGGTTGACTATGGAACCGCTTTTTGGTGTACACTAAGACTGACGAATTCTCACTTGTCTCGCACTCGCACCAACCCGCTCGCAGGCCCAGGCAATCCTTGGGGCACACACCCCATTTCCACTCACATCGGCAACCTCAAAACAAACGCATAACAAATGTATCCAGGCAGAAACTATCCTCCTCGCAGGCAGAATCGCAGAGAGAACGTAAACGAATCCATTCGCGCGCGTGAAGTGCGCGCGGTGTTTCCGGACGGGACTACCGAGATCATGCCCACTTCCGCGGCTCTCCGCAAGGCCCAGGAATTGGGGCTCGATCTGGTGCTGATCGCACCCACGGCGGTACCACCGGTCGCCAAAGCGGTGGACTTCGGCCACTACCAATACGACCAGAAGAAGAAGCAGCATGACGCCAAGAAGAAGCAGCACGTGGTCCAGGTGAAGGAGCTGAAATTCCGCCCCAACACCGACGATCACGACTACGATTTCAAAATGAAGCATGCCGTACGCTTCCTGGCGGAGGGCAATCGCGTGAAGGCCGTGGTGCAGTTCCGCGGCCGCGAGATCGCGCATGCCGACCTTGGCAAGAAGCTGCTCATGCGGTTCGCCGCGGACCTGACTCCGCATGGCACGGTGGAGGGCCAGCCGCGGCTGGAAGGCCGCAACGCCCACATCCTGATCAGCCCGGTGAAGGCCGGCACCAAGGCCGATAAGCCGGCGCCCCCGGCTCCGCCGGCGTAACCGCTCCCTGACGGTCACGGCTCGGTCTCAGCCATGAAACTGCCGCGCGTGTATCCGATTCTCGATACGGAATCGCTCGGCCGCCGCGGAGTCGCCATCGAGACCGCCGCGGCGGCATTCCTGGAAGGCGGCGCGGGCATCCTGCAAATCCGCCACAAAGGCCACTGGAGCCGCGATTTC
>CAZARO010000646.1:0-4128 GCA_964487165.1 uncultured Solibacteraceae bacterium
CGGGGAGCGGCCGCACCCTTGGAATCCTGACGCTTGCGGCCTTCACGCCGACCGATGCTTATAAGTACTGGCAAGCGGTTGGGCTCAAGGTCGCTTCCAACCGCATCCAGATCGTCAACATCGATGGCGGGCCCGGCGCACCCAGCGACGCATCCGGCTCGCTTGAGACCACCCTGGATGTCGAGCAGTCCGGCGGAATCGCACCTGGAGCGAACATTATCGTCTACCAGGCACCCAATACCAACCAGGGCTTCGTAGACCTTTTCGCCACTGCTATCGATGCCAACCTGGCGGAGACGCTCTCTACCAGTTGGGGTGACTGGGAGTGGCTGGAGAACCTCGAGAATTCCCCGGTAACCGATCCGGCTACGGGGCGAACTGTGGGGACGACACAAGCGATCCACGAGCTTCTGCTGCGCGCGTCGATTCAGGGACAGACGCCTTTTGCGGCCGCGGGAGACGGCGGCGCCTACGACGTGGTCAACGATCTCGGTTGCGTCCCGCCCTACTCGCCGTCGGTGGCAACCAGCTGTACCGCGACGTTGAGCGTGGATTATCCGGCGAGCGATACGCTGATAACCGCAGCAGGCGGCACCACGCTACCCGGCCTCCAGGAATATTGCCTCAATGCTGCCTGCAGCCCTCCTTATTACGACATCAACATTCAGCACGAGAGCGTGTGGGGATGGGACTATCTCGAAGGGTTATGCAAAGTTCAAGGCTTCAACAATCCTATCGCCTGCGGCATCTTTCCAGCCGGCGGCGGAGGAGGAGTGAGTATCGCCTTTGCGGAGCCTCAGTACCAATTTGGCCTGTTTGGAACCCAGATTAGCCAACCGTTTCAGTTTTTCCTGGCGGGCTCTTCCTTCGGAACCGGGCTGGAGTACTTCCTGCCGGCCTTTTATCCCGGCCGCAATCTGCCGGACGTCTCTTTCAACGCCGATCCCGATACCGGTTACGTCGTCTACTACACCTCCAATGTAACCGGATTTGGCGCGGTGAACTTCGTCGGGGGAACCAGTTTTGTCGCTCCGCAACTGAACGGTGTCACGGCCTTATTGGGTCAATCCTTGAACCAGAGGATCGGATCGCTAAACACGGCGCTGTACGGTCTGGCCGTCACCGGTAAAGCCTACGGGGGATCGGGTGCTCCGTTGCATGCCATCGCGTATGGCGACAACTGGTTTTACTATGGCAGCAACGGCTACAATCTCGGCGCCGGGTTGGGGACGCTGGACGTCGCCAATTTTGCCGAGGTCCTGCGCAGTCAGTCCGGTCCAACGGGGTATCAATAAGGCGAACCTGGGGGCGGTTGGTCCTTGATACCATAGCAAGACACGTTTCCGGCGAGACCTCCGTCGGTCTCCTATTGCAAGAACAAATTTCCAGTTTGGCGGTTCCCTGCGGGAGTTTCGACCCGTGACGGGGACAGGAGGATGCATTGAAAAACATCAAGCGAACGCTCATGATTGCCGCTATGAGGGCATCATCCGCCGGTCTGCTGTTGCAGATAACTGCCGGCATCAGCCCGGCGCAATCGAGCGATGCGGCACTAATTGCCAAAGCCAAAGCCATTCACGCCCGCGTCCTCAAGCTCGACACACACAACGATATCGAGCCTTCGAACTTCACCCCGGATTGCAATTACACTATGCGCCTCACCACGCAGGTCAATCTGCCGAAGATGGTGGAAGGCGGCATGGATGTCTCGTTCATGATCGTGTACGTTGGGCAGGGCCCGCTGACACCGGAGGGTTATGACAACGCCTACCGGCAGGCGGTTGCTAAGTTCGATGCCGTCCATCGCTTCACCGAGAAAATCGCACCCGACCAGATCGGCCTGGCATTGACGCCTGCCGACGTGCTGGCCTTGCACAAGAAGAACCTTCGCATCGCCGTCATCGGCGTGGAGAACGGATATCCCATCGGGACCGACATCAAGCGAGTGCAGGAGTTCTACGACCGGGGCGGGCGATACATGTCTCTGGCCCACAACGGCAACAGCCAACTGGCCGATTCGAATACCGGGGAAACTCAGGGGTACCTTTACAATAACGGACTCTCGCCGCTCGGCCGGGAAGTCATCGCCGAGATGAATCGCCTGGGTATGATGGTCGATCTGTCGCATCCGTCGAAGGGCGCAAACATGGAAGCCATGCGGCTATCGAAGGCTCCGGTGATTGCGTCGCACTCCGGGGTGCGCGCGCTTGCCGACGTCAGCCGGAATATGGACGATGAGCAGTTGCTGGCGCTGAAGAAGAACGGCGGCGTGATTCAGGTGGTGGGATTCGCATCTTATGTGAAGACGGATTCCAAAGAGCGCATCGATGCACTGGCGAAGCTGCGGGAAGATTTCGGGCTGACGGCACAGGGAGGCGGACGTGGCGGACGCGGCGGCGGCCGTGGACGCGGCGGCGCGGGCGATTTCGCGGACGGCGCGCCGGGGAATGCGGCCCGGCCGTGTCCCGTGGAGAGTGCCGACGGGACCGCGCCGCAGGGCCGTGGGGCGCGCGGCGGTGGCCGCGGACGCGGAAATGCGGGCCTCGATACGCTATCGCCCGAGCGGCGCGCGGACTACGACAAGCAACTGGCGGAGATTGACGCGAAGTTTCCGCCCGCGGCGCGAGCCAACGTGAAGGACTTCGTGAATCACATCGACTACGCAGTGAAGCTCATCGGAATCGATCACGTTGGAATTTCGTCGGACTTCGACGGCGGCGGCGGAATCGACGGCTGGAACAGCGCGGCGGAAGCCTTCAACGTCACGCTGGAACTGGTTCGGCGCGGCTACACGGAAGAGCAGATCGGCAAGCTGTGGAGCGGCAATCTGCTGCGCGTTTGGGGCGAAGTAGAGAAGGTCTCCGTGCAACTGCGGAAGAAACAGGGCTAAAAATGGCAGTGGGGCAGGATGGTATCCTGCGGCCGATTGGTAATCGGCCAGGCGGGTTGCCAACCCGCCGCTGGAGTTTGGCCATTTGCTCGCTAACTGGCGGGCTGAAGCCCACCCCACCAGGTGGAACGACACACATTGGTGGCGCGGGCTTCAGCCCGCGAAGGCGGGTTGCCAACCCGCCGCAGAATGCCATTCTGCCCCACACCAGAGCAAGCGTGCTTTGCCAACTTGATATCCTGTCTAGATGGATGAAGTCGGTCTCGGTATCGTCGGCCTCGGCAACGTAGGATCGGGCACGCTCACCATCCTGGTGGAGAATGCCGAGCAGATTGCGCTTAAGCTGGGGTTCCGGCTCAAGGTAGCGGCGGTGTGTTCGCGCACCGTGGATGCGAAGAATCTGCCGCCCGGATTGGGCCCGGTGTTTAAGACCACCAACTGGCGCGAAGTGGTGGCGCATCCCGATGTGCAGATTGTCGCCGAGCTGGTGGGCGGCACCACGGTGGCGGCGGAAATTCTCGACGGGGCCATCGAGCATCGCAAGTCGGTGGTCACCGCCAACAAGGAATTGATGGCCGCCTGCGGTCCGGAGATTTGGGACCGCGCCATTCGCGCCGGCATCAACCTGGCGATGGAGGCCAGCGTGTGCGGCGGCATCCCGATCCATGCGGTGCTGCGCGAGGGAATTTCGGGCGACCGCGTGCAGGCGCTTTACGGCATTCTGAACGGCACCTGCAACTACATCCTCACGGAAATGGAAAAGCGCAACGTGGGGCTGGATACGGTGCTGGCGGAGGCGCAGCGGCTGGGATACGCCGAGGCCGACCCCAGTGCCGACGTGGACGGCTACGACGCGCGCTCCAAGCTGGTGCTGCTGGCGGCGCTGGCATTCGGCGAGAAGATCACGCCCTCCGACATTTTCATGGAAGGCATCCGGCGGATCACGGAAGTGGATTTCCGCTACGCCGTCCAGTTGAAGCACACCATCCGGCTGATCTGCGGGGCGCGCAAGATTCCTGACGGCCTGATTCTTTCCGTGCGTCCGGCGTTGATTCCCATGTCCACCATTCTGGCGGGCGTGCAGGGCGCCTACAACGCGGTGTGGGTGAAGGGCGTGTACGGCGAGGACACCTTCTATTACGGCTGGGGCGCGGGAGCGCTGCCCACGGGCGTGGCGGTGGTGAGCGACCTGATGCGCGTGGCGCGCGAGATTCGCTCCGGCAGCCCGGAGCGCGTTT
>CAZARO010000647.1:0-4126 GCA_964487165.1 uncultured Solibacteraceae bacterium
TTTTTTGGCCGCGCGTGGTCAAGGAGATTCGGTCGCCAGCCACAGGTTTCGTGGGGAGCAACGCCTGTAAGACCTGTCACGTGGACGTGTGGTCGTCCTTCTACAAGAATCCGCACTATCAGGCACTGGCCGCGGGCGACCGGCCGCCGGCCCAGACCGGATGCGAAAGCTGCCACGGTCCGGGGCAGGAACACGTGGCGGCCCATGGCGGAAAGACCACCATCGGCCATGCGTTCTCGCTGATGGACTCCAAACAAACCCTGGAAGTGTGTCTCACCTGCCACGCCAAGGACCTGCAAAAAGCCAACATTCAGCGCTCCGAGCACACCCTGGCCGGAGTAACCTGCACCAATTGCCACTCCATCCATCATTCGCCGAGCGCCAAATTCCTGCTGGCGAAGGCTCGCAGCCAGACCTGCTTTGCGTGCCACGCAAGCGTGCGCGCCCAGTTCGAAATGCCCTCCAAGCACCGCGTCAACGAAGGCTTCATGGATTGCTGGGATTGCCACAATCCGCATGGTACGTTCACAGCCACCTGGCGCATGGCCACGCGGCCGCCCATGATGGAACAGACCGCGTTCAACGATGAAGCCTGCGTGAAGTGCCACACCGACCGGCGCGGACCTTTCGTGTACGAGCATGCGCCCACCGTGGTGGAAGGCTGCGAGACATGCCACTATCCGCATGGATCGACCAACGGGCGCCTGCTGCGCCGGCCCGTCGTGTTTACTCTGTGCCTGGAATGCCACAACGGCGGCGGCACTGGAACGCGCCTTTCCGGCGTGGATATTCAGACATCGCAGCATAATCTGCTCGATCCGAAGTATCAGCGCTGCACCACGTGCCACGTGCGCATTCACGGCTCGAATGCGGACGGATTGTTTCTGAGGTGACCGTTATGGGGCGACGAATCAGAAATCTTATCCTGGTGGCGATGGCCGGCGGCGGGATGGTATCGGCGCAGCAGGTGCTCGCCCCGACCGGGGAACAGGTGGGCCCGGTCCGCGGCGAAGATATGGGACAGTACAACATCACTAATTCGTTCGAGTTCGGGTATCGTTTCGCCGCCGTCGGGGGCAACGATGGGTTGTACCGCAGCGACATCAATTACGGCAACGGATTGCGCCTGCTGGGCAGCACCTTGACTATCGATTCCAAGGACGGTCATGGCCGCTATTTCGATGAACTTCTGCTGACTACCATGGGCCTGGGCAACGACCCATACGAATCGGTGATGTTGCGGATCCGCAAGAATCGTCTCTACCGCTACGACATGTCGTGGCGCGAGAATCAATTCTTCGATCCCGGTGTGGTGATCTCGGGCGGCGAACACCTCATGAATACCACCCGCCTGCTGCAGGATCACGATCTGACCATCCTGCCCGACAATCGCGTGGCGCAATTCGAGTTGGGTTACAGCCGCAACACGATCACCGGTCCCGGACTTACTTCCGCGCAGGAGTTCGATACCGATAGCAACGCCTTCCCGGTCTTCACCAACATACGCCAGCAGTACAACGACTTTCGCGCGGGGGCGACTCTGCACCTGGCAGGGTTCACGATTCTGGTACGGCGGACGTGGGAGTTTTTCAAACAAGATACTGTGGACAGCCTGTCGACGCCCGAAGCGTCCACCGAGCCTAACGATCCCACCGTGCTGCAGCAATTCTCGCGCACGCAGCCGTTTCACGGCTCCAACTCTTCGTGGCTGGGCACGCTATTTACCAGCCGCAAGCGATGGGCGGTGAACGCGCGCACTACTTATGCGAACGGGCACGGCAATTTTGCGCTGGATGAAATGGCGGCCGGCACGGACCGCTTCGGGGGCGCTGCCAATCGCGACATCGCCGTCTTGGGCGACGCGCAGCGGCCGGCGTTGGCGGGGGATTTCAACGTGACCCTGTTCCCAACGGACAAACTCACCATCGTCAATCACACCGCCGTGAGCAATATACGGATCGACGGGGATTCCTCTTATTTGGAGTACGATCTCGGCACTAACACGAGTAACATGATCGAGTTTAACTTTCTCGGCGTGCGGACCGTGAGCAATGCCACCGATCTGCGTTACAACTTTAAAAAGTGGCTGGGAGTCTACGCAGGCTACACTTTCTCCGACCGGCAGATACGCGTGGAGGAGGCGTTCAATCTTCCCGGTGTACCTAACGGGTCAGGGAGCAGTCTGTATCCGCAGGAGAGTACTTTGAGCAGCGTCCCGGCTGGTGTGCGCCTGCAGCCCGTCAAAGGATGGACGGTCAACCTGGAAGGCGAAGTGGGACACATCAGCGGCGCCCTCACGCCCGTCAGCGACCGCAATTACCACACTTTGGGCGGGCGCACGCAGTATCGCACCAAGAAGCTGCAGCTGGGCGCCAGTTACCGGGAAGTATATAACGAGAACGCTCCGCTCTCGTTTACCACGTACAGTTCGCGCACGCGCCAGGCAGGGGCGTCGGCATCCTGGGTAATAAATAAATGGTTTTCGCTAGATACCAGTTACACTAAGTTGCACCTGGATACTGTGGGCGGCCTGCAATTCTTCGCGGGGCTGGTGACGCCACAATTACAGACTGGTTATGATTCCGTCTATATCAGTAATATCCACGCGGCCAACGCGGGCGCACGATTTACTATAGGACGGCGGGCGGATCTATTCCTGGGATACACCATCACCAAGGACACCGGCGATGGCCGCGCCACGGCGGCGCCCTCCGGGACGACGGGCGTGGCGGGACTGCTCGACTCGGTACAGACATTTCCGCTGACTTACGAATCGCCCATGGCGCGGGTATCCTTCCGAATCACCCCCAAGCTGCGCTGGAACGCGGCGTGGCAATACTACGGCTACAACGAGCAGTTCCAGCTTTTTTCGTATTACGAGAACTACCACGCGCACACGGGATTTACCAGTTTTCAATGGTCGTTCTGAATTCGGCTGATGGACCGCTCCCTTGCGGTCGCGGCTCGGTAGGCTCTTGCAAGAACAGAGGCGCCATTCTGAGCCGCGCGCGCAAGCAAGCGGTTCTTCGAATAGGGACAGTGTACCTGACAGCGTGGGCCGCCGACCGCCCCGTTCCGCTTTGCCATCCGGACATGATAGAATCGCCCCGATTCGTTCCGATTTCACGCCTTTAGCGAAAGGACGTTCCTGGACTGGCAATATGGAAAAAGCGACTCACAACGATGGACTGACACGCCGCGGCATTCTGCAGGTGGGATCGGCGGTCTTAACCGGCGCCGCCGCCTTGACCGCCGCCAACGCGCAAGATCAGACGGCCCCGATTCATTCCCCCGATCATCACCTCCCCAACGAGACTGCGCCGGGGCCGAAGAATCCGGCCCTGGAGGCGCAGAACCCCGACTCCGCGTGGTCGCCGGACACCGATAACGGCACCGTCCCGCCGTTCAAGTATCCCTTCGCGCTGGCGCGCAAGCGCGTTTCGAGCGGAGGGTGGACGCGGCAAGTGACCGCGCGGGAGTTGCCGATATCGACGACCATCGCCGGCGTGGAGATGCGCCTGACCGCCGGCGGCGTGCGCGAGTTGCACTGGCACGTGGAAGCGGAATGGGCCATCATGCTCTACGGCAACGCGCGCATTACCGCCGTCGATCAGGATGCCAGGAGCTTCGTGAGCGACGTGAGCGAGGGCGACTTGTGGCTGTTCCCGAAAGGAATTCCGCACTCCATCCAGGGTTTGGGCCCGGACGGAGCCCGCTTCCTGCTGGTCTTCGACAATGGCAACTTTAACGAGTTCGGGACGTTCCTGATCACCGACTGGCTGGCGCACACGCCCAAGGAGATACTGGCGAAGAACTTCAACGTGGCGCAATCTACTTTCGACCGGGTTCCGCAGAAGGAGCTGTTCATTTTCCAAACCGGCCTGCCCGGCGACCTGAAGACCGAACAGAGCCAGGCATCCGCGGGAACCGGCGAGGTGCCGCGGCGTTATGACTTCCGGACCAGCCAGATGAAGCCCACCAAAGTTACGCGCGGCGGAGAAGTGAAGATTATCGACTCGCGGAATTTTCCCGTGACGCCCATCTCGGCCGCGCTCGTCAGGCTCAAGCCGGGTGGATTGCGCGAGCTGCACTGGCATCCCAACGCCGACGAGTGGCAGTATTTTAT
>CAZARO010000648.1:0-4121 GCA_964487165.1 uncultured Solibacteraceae bacterium
CAACCTGGTGCGGCATTTGGCCTGCGGCACCGGGCAATCCCTGCCGCGCGACGTGGTCCGCGCCGCTGCCTTGTTGCGGGTGGCGACGTTTCTGACGGGCGCATCGGCGGTGCGCGTGGAGACGGTGGAAGCGTTGGCGGAACTGCTCAATCGGGGGATTACACCGGTGGTGCCGCGCTATGGATCGGTGGGGGCGAGCGGTGACCTGATGCCTTCGGCTTACATCGCGCGCGTGCTGGTGGGGATGGGCGAAGCGGAAATCGAGGGCCGGCGCTTGCCCGCCGAGGAGGCGCTGGCCGCCGCTGGGCTCGAGCCCATACGCTTCGCGCCCAAGGAAGCCCTCGCGCTCATCAACGGCACTACCGTCATGACGGCGGTGGCGGCGCTGGTGTGGGTGGATGCCTTTCGCGTGCTGCGCGCGCTGCTCGGCGCGGTGGCGCTGTCGGTGGAGGCGCTGCAGGCGCCCAGCCTGCCGTTCGAACCTTGGGTGCAGGAACTGAAAGGCCACCCCCGACAGATCGCGGTGGCCGCGCACTTGCGCGAGTTATTGGAGGGCTCCGGCTACACGCAGGCATCCAGCGGACAGAGCTGTTACTCCCTGAGATGCGTGCCGCAGGGCCTGGGACCGGTCTGGGAGGCGCTCGAAAACGGCCGCTCCACCGTAGAACGCGAGATCAATTCGGCCAACGACAACCCGCTCATCGACCCCGACACCGGCCGCATGTACAAAGCCGGCAATTTCTACGGGGGACACATCGCTCGCCTGTTGGACACCTGGAAAATCGACTTCGCCGCCATGGCGAATTGGGGCAACGCGCTCATGGCGGTGCTGGTGGACGATCGCTTCAGCGGCGGTCTGCCCATGAATCTCACGCCGCAGCCCGGCGTGAACTGCGGGTTCAAGGGCATGCAATTAAGCGTTACCAGTCTCACCTGCGCGGTGCGGCAAATGGCCGGTCCGAGCTCCATTCATTCGCTACCCACGGAACAATATAACCAGGACGTGGTCAGCCTGGGGATGCACGCCGCGGTCACCGCCATGGACGCGCTGGAGTGCGTCCGCAACGAGACCGCCATGCTGCTGCTGGCGGCCTCGCAAGCGGTGGACCTCCGCGGCGGCGCGGCGAAGTTGGGCGCCGGCTCGCGGCGCATCTACGATCTGGTGCGACAGACGGCGCGCTTTCAGGACGTGGACCGCCCCATGGAGCACGAAGTGGCGGACGTGGCGGCGCAAATCGGCGCCGGCCTCATGGAATGACCGGCGAAATGACGCCGAATAACCCAGTCTGACCCACCGGGCGTGTATCGCTGGTGAGGGCCACCGTGCTGCCGCTGGCATCGAAAATTTCCAGTGTCGTCAGCAGGCTGCAGAAGCCCAGAGGCGCGGGCGATTCGACGGCCGTCGGCGTCGGATTGACTACCACCACACCGCGAATCTCGGCTCGGACCGACGTCTCCGACGTCACGCTGGCACGCGGCAGATCGAATGAGGTAGACGCCCCCGGGGCGAAATTCGGCGCCACGGATTGGCTCACCAGCGCGCCCTTGTTGTCGTAGAACTGCAATGCAACCGTGCAATTCGCCGGTTGCGTAGGCGTAGTACCGGTGGTGGTGGTCATCGCCGGCACGGGGTTCAGGTTGAAGACGTTCAGCCGCGCGGTCTGGTTGGTAGCGAATCCTACCATGCCGGTGGTGAAGGTCTGTTGCGGAACGGGCAATGGCCCAATCACGCCGCCGGGCAGAGTGATGGGCGTTTGCGCTAGCAGCGGTGCGGTAAGAGTAAGGGCGACGGCTAAGAGACACTCACACTTCATAGGAAGTCTTCTCCATTGAGCCAAACAGGGGGAGGACGCGGCGGGCCCGAAGGCTCGGTCCGATTCTAGCACCGGACGAGGAAACGGGGGGCTTGCTATCGGTACCCCAATTCTGATAATAGTTTGATGGCACAACGAACTCGTGCCGCCAGGGAGGGAATCCATGCAGAGTCCCACGCGAAGAACCATGATGAAGAGCTCGCTGATGCCTATCGCGGGCATGCTCGGGCTTCCGTCTATTGCGGAGGCCTTACAGAACGCCGATACATCTTACCGGCGTCCTAAACTCAAAATCACCGAAGTCCGCACCGCCGAAGTGCGCGTCCACGGATACCAGGTCCACGTGCGCGTGTATACCGACCAGGGAATTATCGGGCAGGGCGAATCCACTGACGCGGCGCAGGGAAACGTGCCGCTCATACGGTCGTTCGGGCGCATGCTGGTGGGCCAGGACCCGCTGAACGTGGAGGCGGCGTTCGAGCGCATCCGCACCTCCGGCGTCTTTGCGGGCGCGCAGGCCGGGCAGTACGTCACTGCCTTGACAGGTTTGGAAATCGCGCTGTGGGACATCGCCGGCAAGGCGACCGGCCTTCCGGTGTGCCAGTTGCTTGGCGGAAAAGTGCGCAATCGCGTGCGCATCTACTGCGACTCGGGTGCGAAGGAAATGATCCCCGGCAATCAGGACTCGCTGGCGCGCATGAAGGAGATTCAGGAAATGGGATTCTCGGCGGCCAAGATCGATATCGACGACGCCGCCGACCCCTCGCGCTTCGACCGCGTCAACTGGACCGCCAATAACGACGAGATCGACCACATGATCGCCAAGATCGCCTTCACGCGCGAGAACTATCCCAAGAATTTCTCGCTCGCCGTGGACATGCACGCGCGCTACGACGCGACCACGGGCAAAAGGGTGGCCAAGGAAGTGGAGCCGTTCAAGCTCATGTGGCTGGAAGAGCCGGTACCGCCGGAGAATATCGATGCCATGCGCGACATCCGCGAATCCACCAAAACGCCCATCTGCTGCGGCGAGAATATTTACATGCGGTGGGGATTCCGCGAGATTCTGGAGAAGCGCGCGGCCGATATCATCATGCCCGATTTTCAGAAGTGCGGCGGGCTGCTGGAGGCGCGCAAAATCGCCGACATGGCCCACGCGTATTACGTACCTGTAGCGCCGCACGCGGTTACTTCCCCCATCGGCATGATGGCTTCCGCGCATGTCTGTGCCGTGATTCCGAATTTCCTGGTGCAGGAATGGCACTGGATCGATTCCCCGGATCTGTGGCGCAACTGGGTGAAGGAAGGCCAGATTATTAACAAGGGTTTTATCGACATTCCGGAACGCGCGGGGTTGGGCGTGGAAATGAATGACGATGCGGCGCGCAAGGCGCAGGTACCCGGCACGCCGTGGTTCGAGAAAGCCTGATCCACTCTCTGTGCGCGCCAAGTAGCCGTTGAATCTAATTAGTGGGCGGACGCCCTCGGGGGTGCCCTCTGGGCCCGCCGACCCCTGGTCGCGCTCCCTTCGGCTCTGGAGACTTGATTCTGCGAGACAAGAGCGGGACGAGGGCGTCCCGCGCGCATCAGGGGGTTCGCCCCTCGCCCAACCTGTACGGAAGCGCACTTTCCGCATATGTCTTGTTTGCGATACACTGAAATCCTTACAAGACATGACCCGAACGTCCACTCTGTTCTTACTCCTCGCGTCTCCACTTATGGCGCAAGTTTCCGCCAGCCTCTCGGGAACGGTCACCGACCAATCCGGCGGGCTGGTTTCCGCCGCCGCGGTAACTGTCACTAACGCCGATACCGGTGCCTCGCGCAGCACCGTGAGCGATTCCGCCGGCCGGTATCGGTTCTTCTCGCTGCAGGTTGGCGGCTACGAACTGCGCGGTTCCAAGCCCGGCTTCACGGTTGAGGTCCACCCCGGAATCCAACTCGCGGTGGGGCAGAACGCCACCGTGGATATCACCCTGAAAGTTGGCGAGTCCAGCCAGGAAGTCACGGTGAAGGGTGAAGCGCCGATGGTAAGTTCCACCACCGCGCCGGCGTCCGGCCTGGTGGGCGAGCAGCAGATCAAAGACCTGCCGCTCAACGGCCGGAGTTTCGATGAGCTGGTCATGCTGAATCCCGGCGTGGTGAATTTCACGTGGGAGAAGACCGGCGGCATCGGAGTTTCCAATTCCACCAACGGCAATAACTTCGCGGTGGAAGGAAATCGCCCGCAGCAGAATCTCTTCCTGTTGAATGGCGTGGAATTCACCGGCGCGGCGGAGAACAACATGCAGCCCGGCGGCACCAGCC
>CAZARO010000649.1:0-4121 GCA_964487165.1 uncultured Solibacteraceae bacterium
CGGACCAGGGGGTCCGCCCCACAATTAACGCAGAATCCCAGCTTTCCGGCAATGTGACATTGGGATAGCATCCTGCGGCCGACTGGCAATCGGCATTCCGCGGTATCGCTGGTGCGGACCGGGCAAGTTGCCAACCCTACGTAGCTTCTGAAAGTTTCAGGCTCACAAATTGTTCCCCAAGCGCGTCATAGCTGCTGATAGCTGAAAGCTGGTGTTCACGCTCTTCCCGTCAGAATCTTCTCCTCCCGAAGCGTCCGGAGCCACTCCTCGATCCGCCGCTGCGCTTCCTCCCTATCGACGCTGTACCGCTCCTGCACCCGGCCGATGAAGGTGTCGCGGTGGCCGGCAATCACGTCCAGGTCGTCTTCCGTGAGACGGCCCCACCGGTGCCGCAGGGAACCGCGCATCTGCGTCCACATATTTTGCAGCCGATCCCAATCCATATCTCACTCCTTTCTACCTGGTCTTGTGCAGATGGCCTTCCAAACGTCGAAAAAACACCCGCACGGCGCGCCCGCGCGGGTTCACAATAGACAGGTGGTTCACAATAGACACGTGGAAGAGAGAACGGGGCAGACACGGCGCGGCTTTTTGGCCGCCGTTGGAATGGGCGCCACGGCGGTCGCCGGGGGTTGTACACACCGGGAGGGCACCGCCCCACCGGCGGCCGGACCGGTCGATTTGACATTGCGGATTCGCCCCACCCTGGTAGAAATTGCCAAGGACCACACCATCAGCACCGTCGGATACGATGGCGTCGACCCGGCGCAGCCCATCCTCATGCATGAGGGCATCGCGGTAAACGTGGAACTGGTCAACGATACCGATACGCCCGAATTCGTTCACTGGCATGGAATGACGATTCCGGCAGCCGTGGACGGCGCGGAGGAGGAGAAGAGCCTGGTGGTGCCAGCCCACGGGCGCCTGCGGTATTCCCTGACGCCGGCACCGTCGGGCGCACGCTGGGTGCACTCCCACGTCATGTCGATGTCGGATCTCCAGCGCGGCACCTACACCGGCCAGTTTCATTTCGTCTATGTCGAGCCGAAGAGCAGCCCGGGGCGGTACGACCGCGAATTTTTCCTGACGACGCACGAGTGGGAGCCCATCTTCACCACCGAGGAGATGTCCGACGAGGAGCCCGACGCGGACCAGCGCGCCCGCGCCGCGGCCCTGCCGAAGGACAACAAGCCGAACGGTTGGGAAATCGGATACCAGAAGTTCACCATCAACGGCAAATGCCTGGGCTTCGGCGAGCCTTTGCGGGTGAAGCAGGGCGAGCGTGTCCTGTTCCACATCCTGAACGCCAGCGCTACGGAAAACATTCAACTGGCGCTGGCGGGGCACGCTTTTCAGGTGATCGGGCTCGACGGGAATCCGGTGCCGAATCCGCAGAGCGTGGAAGTGCTGGAGTTGGGCACCGCCGAGCGCATCGACGCGGTGGTGGAGATGAAGAATCCGGGCGTCTGGATTCTGGGAACGCCGCACGATGACGACCGCCAGAACGGCATGGGCATCGTGGTGGAGTACGCCGATCGGGGCGGCAAGCCGCAGTGGATCAAGCCGTCGAAAACGGCCTGGGATTATAGCGTCTTCGGAGAGAGCCGCGTGGCGCCGGAGCCCGGCGAGGTGATCCCCATGGTATTCGGGAAGATCAACGGGGGAACCGGGGGCTTCAACCATTGGACCGTCAACGGCAAACAATATGAGGAGCAGACCGAACCGCGGGTGCTGCACAAGGGCCTGCGCTACCGGCTGGCATTCGACAATCACACCGACGATGCCCACCCCGTCCACCTGCACCGCAACACGTTCGAGCTGACCAACGTGCACGGCAAACCCACGGCGGGCATATTAAAGGATGTGGTGCTGCTCAAGGGATACCGCCGCATCGCTGTGGATTTCACGGCGGACCAGGAGGGCCTGACGCTGTTTCACTGCCATCAGCAGCTGCATATGGATTACGGCTTCAAAATGCTGTTCAACGTGGCTTAGCGCGCCAGAAAAGTGTCGCTCCGTCAAGAAAATGGCGCCGGCGGCGAAGCCTTTTCCCCGTTGTTTCAATCTCTTACAATTATGTCCGAAACGGTTAGAAAAATGCCGATAAGTCAGGCATGAGTACTGGCCCCATCAACCTTAACAATAGTTATCTGCAGTCGATTCTCAACACCGCACTTCAGGCAACCGGTCTGTCGCCCAACAGCACCTCCACCAGCAGCACGAGCGCGACATCGTCGCCGCAACAGGACAGCGGTCAGCTTTCGCCGTTCGCCCAACTGATGAATGAATTGCAGCAGTTGCAGCAGTCGAACCCTACCGAGTACCAACAGGTCACCCAGCAGATCGCCACCAATCTGCAAACTGCGGCGAAAACCGCGACCGCGGACGGCAACACCTCGGCAGCCACTCAGCTCACCCAACTGGCGACCGATTTTACCAACGCCTCGCAGAGCGGCCAGCTCCCCAATGTGTCGGATCTGGCGCAGGCGATCGGCGGCGGCCATCATCATCACCACGGGCACCACGCCGATTCCTCCAGCTCCAGCACCGATGCGAGTTCCAGCAGCTCGACCAGTTCCACCAGCCCGCTGCAGCAGCTGCTGGCGGCATTCCAGTTTAACGCTGCGAATGCCACGCAGAACGAGTCGCTCAATCCGCTGTCGATCATTACCAGCACGCTGGCAAGCGCCGGGATCACCAGCACCAATAACTAAAGGGCTTGCACCGGGCGCGCGTCGCGTGCAATTCTGGGCGCTAGGACGAAACTATGCGCCGAACGATCGCGTTAGCACCGCTCTTATTGCTGGGTGTGGTTCGCCTCGCGGCCAACACCACACCCATGATCCAGTTGTCACAGGATGACGCCGCGAAGGCTCAGGCAGTTCACGCGAATCTGGCGCAGACGGAGCAGGATTACACCGCCCTGGAGCGGCAAATGTATCGCGGCTACGTGAAGGATTCGAGCACCAAAGGCTTCCCGGGCCCTCTCTTCAGCGCGGACTTCCGTTTCCTGGTAGGAGCGGGCGACCCCGCCCCGATAATGGAATTGAGCAAGGAAGATACCGCCACGCTGCTCGCCGCCTACAATTCCTGGCAACAGGCGGAGCAGGATCTGGCAGACTTTCACCAGCACATTCTGGAGACGTACATTGCCGCCCGAGGGTCGGAAAAAGGCGGCGTCAGCTTCGGCAATCCGGCTGTAAATGTGCCGGCGGAACGCGCCGGGTTTCAGCACTTTCGCTACACCCAGGATTACCGTTTTATTCTCCCGAAGTAGGTTAGGTAAGGCTTCGGTCGGAAGCGGCCCTTCAGGTCCGTGAAGTCAGAATGGGCGACGCTCTGGGCGTTCGAGCAGCGGGGCAGACTTTAGAAGGAGTTGCAAAATTCGAAAAACCGCTTGCTTACTTACGCGCGCGGCTCAGAATGACGTCTCTGTGTTTGCCAGAGCCTACCGAGCCGCGACCGCGAGGGAGCGGTCGATCAGCCGAATATTGCGAGTACCTCTATAGTCTGCGGCGGCTTCAGCCCGCTGAAGCCTGCCCCACTAAGTAGCATTGGCGCTTACCGTAGCGACGCGCTGACTTTCGCCCGGTACTCCGCGGCCTTCTGCAGAATCTGCTCCTCGTTCAGCGTCAGAATCCTTCCATCCTGCACCACGACCTTGCCGTTGACCATCACGTCTCGCACGTCATCGGCCTTCAACGCGTATACCATCTGCGAAATGGGGTCGTATATAGGCGCGGCGTTTGGCCTGTCGAGGCGCACCACGATGAGGTCGGCGCGCTTCCCGGTCTCGAGCGAGCCGATTTCCTTTTCCATCCCCAGCGCGCGCGCGCCGCGGATGGTCGCCATCTCGAGCGCCGTCGAAGCCGGCAGCACCTCGGGATTGAGCGTGGTCACCTTTTGCAGCTTGGCGGCCAGGTCCATCTCTTCGAACATATTGAAGTCGTTGTTGCTGCCCGCGGGGCCGTCGGGGCCCAGTCCCACCGCTAGATCGAGCGCCAGCATGCGGACCACCGGCGCCACGCCGCTCGCCAGCTTCATGTTGCTTGACGGGCAGTGCGCAATGCCCACGCCGCGCGCTTTCAGGATCGCCATATCGGCCTCGTCCACCCACACGC
>CAZARO010000650.1:0-4116 GCA_964487165.1 uncultured Solibacteraceae bacterium
GCCAATGTAAGTGACATTGGGATGGCATCCTGCGGCCGATTGGCAATCGGCCTTCAACTTGTATCGCTGGTCCGGATGGGCGGGTTGCCAGGGGTACCCTCTGGATCCCGCAGGTTGCCAGCCTGCCCCACTTAAACACCACCGCTTGCTTACGCGCGCGGCTCAGTATGCGTATGCGGCCTCTTACAGAGACGTGACCGTCAGTCAGGCAGCGGTCCGGAGCTAAACACGACGTCGTTGATCGTTGCGCGATCAAACCGCTTGCTTACTTACGCGCGCGGCTCACATGCCTATGCGGCCTCGGATGCGCAAATACTCATGACGCTCTGTTTAACAGCCAATAGCTAATCGCTAACAGCTTTCTCCCCTAAACCGCTATCCCTTCAAAACTCCGCAACTTCATAATCAGCGTAGTGCGCTTCATCCCGAGGAGCTCCGCGGCCGCGGTCTTGTTGCCGCCCGTCTGCGTGAGGGCCTGCTGCAGCATGGAGAGCTGGAAGCGCGTGACCGCGGTATCGAAATCCACGCCTTGACTCAAGGGCGCGGACGGAGTGCGGAAGTCGATGGGAACTACTTTGGGGGTCACCGGTTCGGCCATGCCCAGATCGCGCGGATAGAGGATATCGCGTTCGCCGCTGAGGGCGATGGCCATCTCCACGGAATTCTCCAACTGGCGTACGTTGCCCGGCCAGGAACAGGCCTTCAGCGAATCCAGAGTCTCGGGCGCCAGGCGCCGCACCGGGATGCCTTCGCGCTGGCAGATCTTCTGAACGAGGTGATACACCAGCAGCGGAACATCGCCTTCGCGTTCGCGCAACGCCGGTAACTGCAGCGGCACCACATTCAGCCGGTAATAAAGATCTTCCCGGAAACGGCCCTGCCGGACGCGTTCCAGAAGGTCGACATTGGAAGCCGCAATCACGCGCACATCCACCTTAATGATTTCCGAGCTGCCCAAGCGCTGAAACTCGCGATCCTGCAGGACGCGCAGAAGCTTGGCCTGCATTTCGAGGGGCATATCGGCGATCTCGTCGAGGAATAGCGTGCCCTTGTGGGCCTGTTCGAAGCGGCCTACACGATTGGTCACCGCTCCCGTAAAAGCTCCCTTGGTATGGCCGAACATTTCGGCTTCCAGCAGGTGCTCCGGAAGGGCCGTGCAATTGATGGCCACCATATTCTGCTGGGCCCGCGGACTGGCCATATGAATGGCTCTTGCCACCAACTCCTTGCCGGTTCCCGATTCGCCGGAGATGAGCACCGTGCAGCGGCGCGGTCCTACCAGGCGGATGGTGTCGGCCACGCGCTGCATGGCCGTGCTCTCCCCCACCAGCAAGTCGCGCCACGGTTCGCGTGCGGAAGAAAAACGCCGGCGCGACTGGCAGCGCCGCTCCTCGGCGGCGCTCTCCAGGCAGTCCCGCAGGGAATCCAGGCTATCCTTATGCCCCAGGCAATTGTAGGCGCCGGAGCGGTGCAGGCGGACGGCCTCAGCGGCGGTCATATCCAGATCGTAGAAGACTACGGGCAGAAACCCGTCTACCTCGCGCAACATCTCCAGCGTGAGCATGCGGTCGTCATCCGGAACCGGTCCGTGGACCAGCACGCAGTCCATGTCCTGGCGGGTAAGGACGGCATGCGCTTCGGCCAGGCTGGCGACCGAAGTCACCTCAAATCCCGACAGCGCCTCTTGCCAGGCATCTTCTGCTTGCGGGTCACTACAATGACGAATCCACAGGATGTTGGGGGACGGCATAGAAGCATAACTTTAGCGGCAAATTGGAAAGCGATTCTAGACGCGATTTGGCTATTAGGAGTTGTCTTGCTAAAGTTAACAGCGCTTACTCCACCGATCGTGGTATTGCAATTGCTGTTCGTAGCGTGGCAGTCTGTTATTGGGCGGAAAGCCGACAAGCAATGAGTATCCAAATCTATAACGATGGCTTGGCAGGAGCGGGGGCATCCGGAACCGGCCGCACACAGGACGTGTCGCGTGCCGCCACCACCACCCCGAGCCACTCCTCCGGATCTATCGCCGGCGGAGAAGACCAGGTTCAGATTTCTTCGCTGTCCTCCTCGCTCACCGCGCAGGGGAGCCAGCGCGCCGCGCACGTGCAAGCCCTGGCGGCGTTATACCAGAGCGGCCGCTACGAAGTGAATTCCACGGAAGTGAGCAAGGCCCTGGTGAACAACGCGCTGAAGGCCGGAGGCGCGGAGACCGAATAGCCATGGCGCCCGACAAGGCCATCGCGCATCTGGAACGTGCCCGTTCGGGCATACGGCAGGCGCTGGCGCAGTGGAACGCGGCCGACCTGGAGCAGGTGGATAAATCGCGTGAAGTGCTGGTGGCGGCGGCCGGCGATTTGCGCGTCTTCGAGAGCGCCGTGCGCTCGGGCGATGTTCCCCATACGGCCGAACTTTACTCCACCATCGTGGCGGTGAAACAGGAAGTGGTGCAGGCTACCCGCGTAGTGGACACCTGCGTGGCATTCTATCGCGGCCTGGCAGCCCGCACCGGCGGTGCCCCTCCGGTTTACAACGCGGATGGACAAATCGAAGAGGAACCGGCTGGACTGGAACCCGAAGTGCATGCCTGACACATCATGCCGAATATCCTCGCGTCGCTGTCGAGTGCCGGAAATACCCTGGACGTTTTTCAGCAGGCGCTGAACGTCATCCAGAACAACGTCGATAACTCTTCCACGCCCGGCTACGCGACGCAAACCCTGAATCTGGAGGCGCAGCCGCTGGTAGTTACCGGCGGGCTGACCGGCGGCGTGGCGGCGCACGGCCTGCAGGATTCCCGTGACGACTACGCCGAGGAACAGGTTCAATCGCAGACCCAGGCGTTGGGATTCTACACCGCGCAGGCCCAGGCCACCGGCACCGTGCAGAGTTTCTTCGATGTTTCCGGCACCGGCGGCGTGCCCGCGGCCCTCAACAATCTGCTCAGCGCCTTCTCCGCCTGGAGCACCACGCCGGATGACGCCACGGCCGAACAGACCGTGCTCACGAGCGCCCAGAGCCTGGCCACTTCGGTCAACGGCCTGGCCAATTCGCTCTCCAGCACTTCGCAGCAACTGGATTCGCAGATCGGTTCCACCGTCTCGCAGATCAACAGCATAGCCACCCAGATTCAGCAATACAATCAGCAGGTGCTGCAATCGACCACGCCGGACCCGGGAGCCCAGGCCCAGTTATATTCCGCCCTGGACAACCTCTCGCAGCTCACCAATTTCACCACCGTGACGCAGACCGATGGCACGGTCACGGTGATGCTGGGCGGCGGCGACCCGCTGGTGATCGGGAACCAGGTGAATGCGCTTTCGGCGTCCGATGCGGTGGCCACCAATCCGCCGGCGACCTATCCCAACTCGCCGCCCAGCGCGGTGATTACCGATTCGCAAGGCAACGATGTCACCTCGCAGATTACCAGCGGACAACTCGGAGGGCTGCTGGACACGCGCAATCGAGTGCTCGGCTCGCTGCTCGGAAACGCGCAGCAGCAGGGGTCGCTGAATCAGTTCGCGCAGACGCTGGCGGATACCGTCAACCAGGTTCTGGAATCGGGCACGGTATCCACCGCCTCGGGCGCCGCTGCCGGCACGGCGCTGTTTACCTACGATACGTCGAATCCCACCAATGCCGCGGCCAGCCTGGCTCTGAATTCGTCGATTACCGCCGGCGAACTGGCCCCGGTGGATTCTTCGGGGAACGCCAACGGCAACGCCAATCAGCTCGCCGATCTGGGCAACAGCGGCAACACCGCGGGAAACATCGGCGGCCTGAACCTGGTGCAGTTCCTGGCGCAGATGTCGAGCTCAGTGGGGCAGGAGAACCAGACCGCCACCACCAATCAGACCACTCAGCAGCAGGTCGTGGCGCAGGCCACTACGCTGCGCAGCCAGGTCTCGGGAGTGTCGCTGGATGAGCAGGCCACGGATGTGCTCCAGTTCCAGCGCGCCTATCAGGCCACCGCGCAGGTGCTGACGGTGTTGAATGACGTGCTCGACGACACCATGAATATGATGACCGTCACCACATAGCGGAGTATTAGAGAGATTCTATGTTTCCCAACATCAGCGGAACTACGCAGCAGTACCTGGCCGACCTGGAGCGGAC
>CAZARO010000651.1:0-4116 GCA_964487165.1 uncultured Solibacteraceae bacterium
TTGGGAAAAGATCAGCCCGGACCTGACGGCCCACCCCGAAGGCACGCAGGGCGGGAGCGGCGAGCCCATCACGCGCGACGCCACCGGCGAAGAGGTGTACTCCACCCTGTACGCCATTCGGGAATCGCCCCTGCAGAAGGGTCTCATCTGGACCGGATCGAACGACGGCCTGGTATTCGTGACGCGCGACGATGGCAAGACGTGGACCAACGTGACGCCCGCGGGCCTGGCGCCCGGCGGCCGCGTGCAGAATATTGACCCCAGTCCGCTGCGCCCCGGCACAGCGTACGTGGCCATTTACCGCTACCTGCTGGGCGATTTCGCGCCCTATATTTACCGCACCGATGATTACGGCAAGTCGTGGACCAGGCTGACCGATGGCAAGATCGGCATCGCCGCCGATGAGCCCACGCGCGTGGTGCGGGAAGATCCCGACCGCGCCGGCCTGCTGTACGCCGGAACGGAATTCGGCCTTTATGTTTCCTTCGATAACGGCGGCCATTGGCAACCGTTGCAGATGAATCTGCCGGTGACACCGGTTACGGATATCAAAGTGGCGCACAAAGACCTGGTAGTGTCCACGCAAGGGCGCGGCTTCTGGATCCTCGACAATCTGACGCCGCTGCACCAGATCAAGCCGGAAACGCCCACCGCGACGGCCACGCTGTTTGCGCCTCGGGAAGGCATCCGCACCACGCGGGCGACCGGCGGCGGAATCGGCCGCGGCGAGGCCGGTCCGCAATATCCCGCGGCGGGCGCGGCGATCGATTATTACTTAAACTCGGCGCCCACAGGTGACGTGGTGATGGAGGTGCTCGATGCCTCGGGAGCGGTGGTGCGGCGCTTCACCAGCGCCGGGTCCGCGCCGCCGGAGCCCGCGGCTTTCGCCGACGATGCCCCGCCCAGCGAGGAGGGTGAAGGCGGTGGTGGCGGCGGACGAGGCGGCCGCGGCGGACAGACGCGCCTCGATAAGAGCGCCGGCATGCACCGATTCACGTGGGACCTGCGCTATCCGGGGCCGTGGCAGAGCGCCGCGCGGCCGGAAGGTCCTAACGGTCCGATGGCCGTGCCGGGCGAGTTCAGCGTGCGGCTGACCGTCGGCTCGGTAACCGAGACGCATCCCCTCCGCATTATGGAAGACCCTCGCGTGACGGCGGACGGCGTTACGCTAGCCGATCTGCGCGAGCAATTCGACCACAATATGCAAGTCCGCGACCTGGTGAGCGACGTCAACAAGACCGTGTCGCGGTTGCGTGCCGGGCAGGCGGAGTACAAGAATAACGATTCCATTTTGCCGCGGCTGAACGAACTCGGCTCGCACCTGCTTACTCCGGTCATCCGGTACAGCAAGCCGGAGCTGCAAACGCAGGTCACCTATCTCTATAGCGTGACCACAGCGACCGACCAGAAGATCGGGCAGGATACCGTGGAGCGGCTCAAGCAGTTGCGCAAAGAGCTCGACGAACGGATGGCGGAGCTGAACCGGATATTAGGAAAGTAAGCGGCGGCGAGCTTGGCTGTCGTTTTTCGCTACGGGTGCTCTACCGCGCAGTCTCTGGTAATCTATACAGATCAATCTAGGAGGGTGAGTTTTGCTCACGGATTTTCTGTATTCGCACCCGACGTGGATGGTCGGGCTGTTGGTGATCGGTATCTGGACCAGTCTGTCGCTGGCCGGTCTGTACATCTTTCACCGCCTCGTCGACGTCCTCGTCCGGCACAAAGATACCGAGACCGTAGGGCTGACCTACGCCATTGTCGCGGTGGTGTATGCCGTGCTCATAGCCCTCATCGTGGTGGACGTCTTCGAGACCTTCGCTAAGGGCGACGCCATCGCCACCGCGGAGGCGAATAAGCTGAGCAACATCATGCTCGACTCGACCGGGTTGCCGCCAGAGATGGCGGCGGGGGTCCGCGCCGACGTCGATAAGTACATCGACATCGTCGTCAAGCGGGAGTGGCCGAGCCAGCGGGCGGGCAAGCTCGACGAAACCGTGTTCGCGCCGGGCTGGACCGTGATCGCGGAACTCAGCACGCGGCTCGCCGTTTTCGAGCCATCGACGCTGGGACAGAACGTCAACAAGGGTGAGATGCTGCACGCCATGAACGACCTGATTAAAGCCCGCCGCAGCCGCATCATCGCCGCCGGGGAACATCTGCCGGACGTGGTCTGGGGCATCCTGCTGCTGGGCGGCGCGGTCGCCGTCGGATATACCTACCTCTTCGGGGCACGCACGTTCGGAATCCACCTGGCCATCACCGGCCTCATCGCCGCCACTATCGCGCTCGTCTTCGTCCTCATCATCACCCTGGACTACCCGTTCCGCGGCGAGGTCAGCGTTACCAGCAGTGCCTTCATCGGCGTGAGGGAGACGGCTACCGATACGACGCCGGGAGCGCCGCGGAAGTGACAAGGGAGTTTCCGATGAGCAAATCAATCCGCTGCGAAAGGATTTGGCCATGTTAAACCAGTGGTTTTATTCGCACACCACCTGGCAGGTGGGGACCGCCATCTGCCTGGCCCTGATCTTGGTCCCGCTTCTCGGTCTGTTCCTCTTTCATCGCATGGTTCCCTGGGAGCACCGCGAGGAAGATACCACCATGGTCGGGCTGAGCTACGCGCTCTGCGGCGGCCTCTATGCGGTGATGCTCGCCTTCGTCGCGGTGGGCACCTACGAGACCATGGACAGGAGCACCACAATTGCTTCCGACGAAGCCAATTCTCTGGGCAGCATCGCCTTCGACAGCGCCGGGCTGCCAGGCGATCTGGGCGAGCACGTGCGGGAAGATGTCAACCGCTACATCGACATCGTCACCAAAAAAGAGTGGCCCTGCCAGAAGGCTTACCGGATGGATCCGCGCAACTTCGAGGAAGGCTGGGGGCAGATCCGCCACATCAGTCTGGATCTGGCGAGCTTCGAGCCGGTGACTCCAGGACAGGGAACCGTGAAAGCGGAGATGGAGCACGTGATCAATGAGCTCTTCGCCTCCCGCCGTACCAGGCTGCTGGCCGCCACCCAGCATCTACCCGACGCGGTCTGGCAGATGCTGATTTTCGGCCTCGGGCTGGTGGCAGTTTACGTCTACCTGTTCGGCCCCCACAGCTACCGCATTCATATGGCGGTGACCGGACTTACGATGCTCTCCATCGGCCTGGTGTTTACGCTGGTGATCGCCCTCGATTACCCATTCCGCGGGGAGGTGAGCGTCGACAACGAAGCCTATATCGGAGTCCAGGAAGTGGCCGAGCACGTCTTCCATTCCGCCGAAGCGCCGGCCGCCGCAGAGCATGAAAAGTAGTGGCGGGATCTAAGAGCGTTACCAAATCACCTTAGTGCCAATTGCACCCCTCGCGGCGCGCGCGGCCACCCGCCCGAATTCCGAGGGATCGACGTACTGGATCCCCGCACGCCATTGGGACCGGCGGAAATCGAATTGGCCAGCGTGGCCCCTGCGAATTCAAGCTGCCCGTGATTGAAGGCATTGAAAAGCTCGCCGCGGACCTGCACCCTTGTCCGCTCGCTCACGGCCACATTCTTAGTTAATCGCCCCTATCTCGAAATTGTTCACCCCGGGACCGTGGAACGCATTGCGCTCCAGCGTGCCCAGTTGACCGAACGGAGTAGCCACGAAGTTCGCCGGGGTGCGATAAATGCCGCCCGACTGGCGAATGTTGTCGAGCATCGGCGCGCTGTTCAGGTTGGGGAATGACGGCTCCGATCCTCCGCGGAAAGTGAACCAGGCGATGGGCGGCTCCTCGCAAGCCTCGGGCAACGGTGCATAATATATAAATCTATGTCGAATCCCGTCGTTCACTTCGAAGTCGGCTGCCGCGACACCGCGCAGGCAGCACAATTCTACGCGTCTCTATTCGGATGGAATGGCACGCCCATGGGCCCCGCTACGATGATCGACACCGGGGCAAAGGCGGGCATCCAAGGCCATTTCACCGCGCTCGGGCACGAGCCCTTCCATTACACGATCTTTTACGTGGAGGTGGACGATATCGAAGCGTACCTGGCGAAGGCCGCGTCCATGGGAGGCAAGACGCTGGTGCCCAAAGTGGACATCCCCACCGGCAGCTTCGCCTGGATCTCCGATCCCGATGGCAACACC
>CAZARO010000652.1:0-4110 GCA_964487165.1 uncultured Solibacteraceae bacterium
CGCACGCCGATGCCCTTATACTTCTCGAAAGCTCCCCGCACCGCGGCGATAAACTTGCCATTCTCCGGCGTCTTGGGCAGGGTGTCGAGCGCATCCGGCCGGATATAAATGCCGGGCTCCATGGTGATCGCCATGCCCGGTTGAAACTCGTGCCGTCCCGGATCGTGAACGTTCAAACCGATCCCATGGCTGATTCCGTGGTTGAACCAGACGGCCAGCTGCTCCTTGTTATTCACGTCGGTCATCAGCCCCAGGTTCTTGAGGCCTTCGGCCATCACCTTGTCGGCCGCGCCGGTAATATCGGCTTCGGTCTTGCCGGGCCGCGCCGCGTCGATGCCGGCCCGCTGGCCTTCCCACACCAACCGGTAAATCTCCGCCTGCTCCTTGCTGTATTTGCCGCTCACCGGAATGGTGCGCGTCACGTCCGCGCTGTAACCATCGAACTCCGCGGCGTCATCCAGCAGCAGCAGATCGCCGGCGTTCATGGTGTCTTTGTTGGTTTCGTAGTGCAAGGTGGTGGCGTTGGCCCCGGACGCCACAATGCACGGGTAGCCCCAGTGGCCGTTGCGCCGCAGAAAGGTGAACTCGAACTGCGCCTGAATTTCGTACTCGGGAGTTCCCGGAACGGCGACGGCGTACGCGCGTTGAAATCCTTCGGCAGTAATGTCCACCGCGTGTTTCAGTAGGTCGATTTCGCGCGCCGATTTCACCGCCCGCATATCGTCCAGCGTCTGGGCCGGATTCTTGATGACGAGTCCCGGTTCTGCGGCGGTCAGCTTGGTAGTAAATTCGATCTCCCGCCGATACTCCGGGCTGGGCCCGCCGAGCATGTAGAGTTGCGCCGATTTGTCGCCCACGGCATCGATGGTTCGGGCGAACTCATGATGCGCGTCCACGGGTATCGACGGCGGTGCTTCGGTAGCTCCACGTTCGCCGCGCCCGCCCGCGGCGGGCTCCGCAAGCAATCCCTTGGATTGCGGAATCAACGTGGCGAGGAACGAATTGAACGTGCGCGCGTCCCAGACATCCTGGATGCCCGAGATTTGCCGCCCCTCATCGGCCGTCAGAATATGTCCGGTCCAAATCTCCTGCTTGGGGTTGGATGGAGGCAGGAACAGAATCTCGCGGATCTTGTCCGCGCCCGGAATCAGCACCAGCGTGCTGCCCGCCTGGGTGATGCCGGTGAGATAGAAGAAGTCGTTTTCCTGGCGATAAGGCCAATCGATGTCGCCCGCGTAATTACGCGGCTCGGCGGCGTAAAGAACCAGAATGGATTTGTTGCCGAGCCGCTCCATGACGGCCTTGCGATGGCTCGCGAGGTCGGCCACGCGGTCGCGCTGCCACGAATCGGGCGGCGGACCGGAAACTTTCCAGACGTGCGAATCGGCAGCGCCCAGGCAGCCAGCTATCAAGAACAACGCGAGGAACGTGCGGCGATTCATAGAGGATTCGCGAGGCGTTTTTTCATTATATGCATTATATGATTCGTGGGGCCGGCCGGCCCGCCGCCGATACTCACCGTCGATAGCAGGAAGGTGAAACTAACGGCAGCTTGTAACGCGGGACATAGCGCCCTTACGCTCAACTCACCATGTGGAAACCTGCACTGTTTCTCATCACGGTGGTGCTGGTGACGCCCGCCGGGAGGGGTGCGCTGGGGCAATATGCCGGCCAGGCGTCTGCCCTGTTCGCTGCCAATTCAACTTACGGGGACCTGGCGATCCTGGCCACGGCTCTGGTCTTCCTGGGACTGCTTCTGCTCCTCTTTTGCCGGTCGTCGAAGGACCCCGATACCCGCTGGATCTTGCGCCGGGTTCAATGGCAGGAACCCTCCGGCGCACCCGCAAATCGCACCCACAGATCCCTCTAGCGCGCTTGCGCGGTGTTGTGTCCGATTGGCCATGTTCTTAGCGTTATACAATGGCTGAACATGGAACAATACACCTGGGACGCGATGGAAAAGGAAGTTCTGAGCCCGACCATTGGGCGCAAGATTATCAGCGGCGAAAAGGCCATGGTCGCCCAGGTCTTTCTGGCCAAGGGTGCGGTGGTGCCGGAACACCATCACGAGAGCGAACAGATCACCTACATCCTGG
Organism: uncultured Solibacteraceae bacterium; assembly: GCA_964487165.1. Lineage (GTDB taxonomy): Bacteria > Acidobacteriota > Terriglobia > Bryobacterales > Bryobacteraceae > PALSA-129. The sequence continues at coordinate 2,097 of CAZARO010000652.1, forward strand.
AGGGCGCTCTGGAGTTCCGCCTCGAAGGCAAGACCGTCGTGGTCTCCGCCGGCCAGGTGCTGCGTATCCCGTCGCACGTGCCGCATGCCGCGGTGGCGCTCGAAGATACCCTCGATCTCGACATCTTCAGCCCCATCCGCCATGACTGGCTGGCCAAAGACGACGCCTACCTGAGGAAATAGCGCCATGGACCTGGGATTGAAAGACCGTGTGGCGCTGGTGGCTGCGTCGAGCACCGGCCTGGGCAAAGCCGTCGCATTCGGCCTGGCGCGCGAAGGTGCGAAGCTCGCACTGTGCGCCCGCACACAGTCGGCGATTGAGACTGCGGCCGCGGAGATTCGCCGCGAAACCGGCGTGGAAGTGCTGGCGCGCGCGGTCGACGTGACGGCCTACGAGCAGGTGCGCGCCTTTGTGGCCGAGACCGCCGCGCAATTCGGCCGCCTGGACATTTGCGTCGCCAACGCCGGCGGTCCGCCCTCGAAAAGCTTCGCGGAGACAAGCGTGGAAGAGTGGCACACGGCCGCCGAGCTCAATTTGATGAGCACCGTGTATCTCGCCAGGGAGACGCTGCCGCTCATGCAGCAGCGCCGCTGGGGCCGCTTCATCGCCATCACGTCGGTGACCGTGAAGCAGCCGCTGGACGGCTTGATTCTGTCGAACGCGGTACGCGCCGGCGTGCTGGGTCTCACCAAGTCGCTGGCCAATGAATACGGCCCTTACAACGTGCTGGTGAACAACGTCTGCCCCGGCTTCACGGCCACGGCGCGCTTAAACGATTTAGCCGAAACGCTGGCCGCGAAGGCCGGTGTGTCGCCGCGCGACATCGAACAGCGATGGGCCAGCCAGGCGCCGCTGGGCCGCGTCGGTCAGCCGGAGGAATTCGCCAATCTGGTGGTCTTTCTGGCGTCGGAAAGAGCGAGCTACATCACGGGAACGTCGATCGCGGTGGATGGCGGCATGGTTAAAGGGTTGGCGTAGAGAAGCCCGCTAACCAATTCCCGGCACCCGCGTCCAGTTAGATAACCCAGGGATGCGCCATTGATATCCCGCCGGGATATGGAAGTCAGGAGTCAGAAGTCAGAATGGCGAGGGCGCAGCGTCCAGGGGATATTCGCCGCGCCCACGTGGTGGATGGCCGCTAAGCCGCGAAATGAGAACCACATTCTCGTTAGCGTCCGTATAACTGCAATTAACCCAGGGAGGGGAAATGGCGAGCGAACTTACTCTGTCGGTGAATGGTGCGAAGCATGTTGTCTCAGCGGCGCCGGACACGCCGTTGCTTTACGTGCTGCGTAACGATCTGAAACTATCCGGCCCCCGCCTGGGCTGCGGCCTGGCACAGTGTGGGGCGTGCGCCGTGCTGGTGGATGGCAAGGAGGTGCGCTCCTGCATCGTCCCGGTCGCCTCCGCGGTGGGCAAGCATGTTACCACCATCGAAGGTCTCCCGGCGGTGTGGGCGGCGCAGAAGGGTCTGAGCGAAACGGAAGCCGCCAATGCCCTGCATCCGGTGCAGCAGGCGTGGATCGACGAGCAGGTCCCGCAGTGCGGCTATTGCCAGAGCGGCATGATGATTGCCGCGGTGGAACTGCTGGCCAGGAATCCCAATCCCACCGTGGCGCACATCAAGGACGCTTTCACCAATACGCCGCCATCGCCCCATCTGTGCCGCTGCGGCACTTACTCCGCCATCATCGACGCCGTCCAGCGCGCCGCCCGCGCTATGTCGGCCTGAAAGGACGGAATGCCATGACTCCGAAAACGGTTACACCTGCTCTTACCAGGCGCGGCTTCGTCCATATCGGCGGCGCCCTCTTCGTCTCGCTCGCGATTCCGCCCGGCCTGCGAGTCAAGGCAGCCGAAAGTCCGACCTCGCTCGACCCTGCGATGCTGGCGTCGTGGCTCGAAATCCGCAGCGACAATACCATCCTCATGCGCACCGGCCGCACGGAGACGGGCACGGGCATGAGTGCGTTTTACGCGCAGATGGCCGCCGAGGAGTTGAGTGTCCGGCCGG
>CAZARO010000653.1:0-4108 GCA_964487165.1 uncultured Solibacteraceae bacterium
GTGTTCCCACAAAACAATTCTACACGATAATGTTCTATTTTATGACCCAGTAGTATTAGGGAGATCCGATCTTACCGGGCCGTTTTTCAAGGACGGTCTGAGGGTGGCAGCGGGTTGAAATTCTGGAACTGCCGCTGATGCGTTGGCAGCCATCCAGGCGGATGCGGTCAATTGAAGGAGGCCCGGCAATCGCTGGTGCGCTATATGAATTTCTTCGATGCTTCCAACGGCTTGATCGACTCTTCGCGGTATCTGATGGGCCGAATCGCGGAAGGGCTCGGCCTCCGAGAGACCGCCGAGCAGTTTTATTCGGCTGTCGCCCAGGCCAAAATCGAGAGCGGCTTCACCTCTCACGACCTGTCGCAGATTCGGATCAAGGTTATGGGCCAGGCGCAGTAGCTTTTAAGGAACACTGATCGCCGTAGTGTAGCTGGTGGCGTCGAGCTTGAGTTCCGCCTGGCCTCCCGACACCGGAATGCGCGCGCCTTCCTCCATGCCGCGGGTGCTATCGGTGACCCACACGCGCAACTCCTTCACGTTCGCGGGCAGGCCCGTCACGGTCGCCTGGCGGGCGGCGCCGTTGTTCACGATGTGGACCGCGTAGATTCGCGCGGCAATATTACCGAACGCGGCGCAGGTGAGGTTCGCACCTTTGCATGCCACCGGCAGAGCGAACGACCGCTCGGGCGTCGACGCCAGTTGCTTGAAATTCCAGAAGCGCCGCGTCGGGCGGAGGGGTCCGTTATCGCCGAATGCGCCGCCGCCCGCAAGCAGCGAATAGTCCGACGTCAACTGCCATTGCAGAATCGATCGCGGCTGCGCGATGGCCAGGATGCGCAGGTACAGATTGATCTCGTAGAGCGCGAAAGACTGCTCGGCGAAGATCTGCGGATAGCGGTACGCTGCGGCGTCGGTGCTGCCCTCGGCCACAAGCAGCGGCACGTTCAGTTGGCGCGCGGCAGCCGACCATTGCGCCAGGATTTCATCGGTGCAGCCGCGCCAGGAGTGGAAGTCGACCGCGGCGATGTACGGGGCCGCCGCCGGATCGTGCAGCGCGGGCTGGATGAACTCGACGGGATTGGCGTCGGAAGTGTCGCCCAGAGCCAGTTTGGTGGCCAAGCCGCGGGTGGCGAAGTACGGCCCGAACGTCTTGATCATTTCGTCGTGTTCGAGCGCTGTCTGCCGGACATCGATTCCGAGGTCGGACTCATTGAAGGTGAACATGGCCGCTTCCACCCCGAACTTCTCCTTCAAAAAGACCAGGTAGTCCGCAATGGATTTCTTAATGCGATCCATCTTCTGCGGATTGAGCGGATTTCCGCGCAGGCCCTGGGGTTGGACGGCGCCCCTGCCGGTCGGACCCACCACCGCCCAAGTCGGCGGGAACCAGGCGCTGACAATTACCAGCATGCCCTTCTCGCCCAACCGGCGAGCCATCTCCATGGCTGACTGCACGCGCGGATTCAGCGTGCCGGCGCGCGCCGCGGCGAGAGGATCGGAGTCTTCATTCGGCTGCCAGGTGGACCACGGCATCTCCACGCGACCCCACGCCACGCGCAAACTCTTCAGGTTGTAATCGATGATTCCGGGGTCTGCTTTGGCGTTCTGCAGGCGAAAGTTGCCCCCCATGCCATCGAAAAGCTGACCGGGATGTGCGGCGTCGAGCGCTACCGTGACGGGATCGCGGTCGATGTCGCCCGAAACCTTCAGGGCGAAACTCTTGCCCGCTTTCTGGCCCGCCGCGGCCTTACCGGTGAGGACCGCCAGCATCACACGGAGATCGAAATTGCCCTTGCGGCGGTCGTCGCGAATCGCCACTTCGGTGGGCTCGCTGAATGCGATTTCGATTTGTTCCTGGCGGGAGGTGAAATTCAGCCCGGTGGCAGTCCCGCGCAGGTACTCGTTCTGGTCCTTGAGCCCCGGCGCGAGTGAGACTTTCTCGGGAGTCGACTTGTCCACCCCATTCAACTGGACCGCGCCGCCGGAAAAGAGCGCCGCGGGCAAGTCGAGACACCAATAAGCGCCGGCAATATTGGCCTCCTGCGGAGAGTCGAATTTGAGATCCACCTTGGCCGCGCCCGTGCCGGTCTCCTCGACGATTTCCTTCCCGTTGAGCGCCCAATCCTTGCCGTGCATCTGCACGGTCACGGTTTCAATTTTGCCGTTGCGGGAGTAGCTGTTGGTCTGCTTTTCCCTGCCGGTGGTAAAGACGCTGCCATCGGGCTGCGCCACACACATTCTGCTGTTCAATTCAAACAGGTGCCCGTCAACGCGGACGCCTGTGAGATTGCCCCAAGCCATGGTTTCCGGTTGGCCGAAAACCGGAATGGCGGAACCTGCGAGGAAGCCTGCGCAAGCCGCCGCTAAGATTGCTTTCTTCATCTGTCGCCCTCATTTTATTCCCATTGCGGGCGAAGGCGGGCCCCATCGGTGGCGCAGGTTTCAGCCAGGCTTCAGCCGGCTTCAGCCCGCGAAGCTACCTCACCTCAGGAAGCTGCGAGGTGCAATTCGGACAACGCTTGGCCGCCAGCGGTATCGACAAAGTGCAGAACGGGCACTTCTTGCTAGGCGGCTCGGGCGGAGCCAGTGGGGGCGGAGGCGGTGGTGGTGGCGGGGGAGGAGCCGCTGCCTTTTGCAGATGGCTGACCGCCCGCACAACCAGGAAGACCACGGCTGCGATGATCAGGAAGTTGATTACGGTGTTCAGGAATTGCCCATAACCGATCACCGGAGCGCTGGCAGCCTTGGCTTTAGCCAGGGTGTCGTAATGCGTGCCGTTCAGGCTGAGGAACAAGTCCTTGAAGTCGATGTGTCCGAGGATCATCCCGATGGGCGGCATGATGACATCGTTGACCAGCGACGTGACGATGGCCCCGAACGCGCCGCCGATAATCACGGCAACGGCCAGGTCGAGCACGTTGCCTTTCATGATGAACTCTTTGAAATCCTTCAGCATTGGTGTTGGTCCGTTCGGCTATTGTACTCCGAATTCTCCGGAGATTCCGACCGCGCACCCGCCACTATCCCACCAAAGTGATACATAGAGCATTTTGGGTACTATTGCTGGCGACGGTGGCCTGCGCCCAGGCACCCGCCGATCCCGCTTACGAACCTCTCGACAAGGCGTACGCCGCTCTGCGCGCGCATTCCTACGACCAAGCCATCGCGCTTTTCCAGCAAGCCATAGACCTCGCGCCGAAACGCGCCGCCATCCACAAAGACCTGGGCTACACCTATTTAAAGGTGGGCGAGAACCAATTGGCGCGCGACCAGTTTCGCGACGCCATGGAGATTGACTCCGAGGACAGCCCGGTAGCCATGGAATTCGCTTTCCTGGCATACGAGACTAAGCAGCAGGCCGAAGCGCGGCGCGTGTTCGACCGGATTCGCCAGCTCGGCGGACCATCGGCGGCCACTGCCGAACAGGCGTTTCAGAATATCGACGCGCCTCTGGCCGCCGGCATCGAGCGGTGGAAGAGCGCCATCGCCATGGGGGGCGACAACTTCAGCGCCCACTTCGAACTGGCCATCCTGGCCGAGCAGCGCGACGAACTGGCGCTGGCCGCCGAACATTTCGGAAAGGCCTGGCGGCTCTTGCCGGATCAGCGATCGGTGCTGGTCGATCTGGGCCGCGTGTGGAAGGCTATGGGCCGCACGGACGATGCCACGGCAGCCTTACTGGCGGCCGCTCGCGGCGGCGAACCGCGCGCCGCCGAAATGGCTCGCGAGCTGCTGGAGGACCGCTATCCCTTTGTCCCCGAATTCCAGGCGGCCCTCAAGCTCGACCCCGGCAACGTGGAACTCCGCCGCGAGTTGGCGTACCTGCTGCTGCGCATGGACCGGCAGCCGGCGGCCGAAGAGCAGTTCCGCATCCTGGTGGACGAAGCTCCCGACGATCTGTTGGCCGCCACGCAACTCGGTTTCTTGCTCTACGCCCGCGGCGAACAGGATGCCGCCCAGCTGCTCTTCGACCGCGTGCTCGCGGGCAAAGACGACGACCTGGCCAATCGTGTGCGCGCCGTGCTGCGCCTGCCGCAATTACTGCACGAGCGCAGCGAGACCCAGCCGGCCGCGCCCGACGCCAAAGTGATGGCCCAGCGCAGCATGC
>CAZARO010000654.1:0-4102 GCA_964487165.1 uncultured Solibacteraceae bacterium
GCCAGAAACTCGTCCGCGCCCCACCGGAACAGCACGCCTTCGCCCGGAAACCGCTCGTGCAGCGCGTGCGTCAGCGCCCGCAACAGCTTGTCGCCGAACATCGTGCCATGCGCGTGGTTGATCATCCGGAAGCCTTCGATATCGAACAGCACCGCACACACCGAAACTTCGCGCTTCCCGGCTTTCTGCAGGTGGCGCTCGGCTTCCCGCCGGCTGCCCAGCCCCGTCAGGCGGTCGACCCCGGTCTCCTTGCGGGCCAGTTCCACCCGCTCCTGAAACGCGGTAACCTGCGACTCCAGCCGACGCACGGATTCCTCGGCCTCCTGGCGCATCAACTCCACCGTCGCCCGCAGAGCCGTGACATCCTCCCGCAACCGGCGGCGGAGTTCGTTCACGTCTTCCACGCGAGAGAGCGATTCGAACCCGTCGGCCAGCCGGTTGAGGCTGGACTTATGGCGCTCGCCATGGCCCTTGAAGCTGCTGATGGCCCAGGCGACGGTCTCCACCGCTTCCTTCAAGGCCGCATCGCGTTCTTCGATGGCCAGCCGGTTCGATTTGCAGATCTCGTCTACTTGTTGGACCGCGGCCGTGCCGGCGGCGTCGATTTCCGGTACCTGTGCTTCGCCCTTGAGACGCGCGGCGGCCTTTTCCAGAGTCTCGCGGGATCGCGCGGCCAATTCGGCATTGCCAGGCAAGGCCATCTTCGGAAGCACCGAGATCAAGCCCAGAAAGGCTTTGAACAGGGCCCGAACCCGGGCCTCAGAGTTCTCCGATTCCTGCATCTGTTTCCGGAGCGAAATCATTGTGCCTTTATTATCATCGATGGTAGCAGGAGACGCCGCCAAGAGCACGCGAAAACGCGTCTCGTTCAATTTCGCTAAACGGACCCTTCAGTCCGGCCCCACTTGACAGCCGCCGCGCAAGGACCATAGCGTGGAATAGACAATTCAAATGAGCCAACCCCTTCATATTCCGCTGCATATTCCGCAACAGGGAGCCCTGGACCTGGTGTCCCTAGGCGCTCTCATACACCGCCTCGATCCCGGAACCATCCCCTTCCGCAAGGCAGCTCACTGCCAGATTCACGTGAGCGGCGGCGAGTTCAACGTGGCCGCCAACCTGGCCGATTGCTTTCGCCTGAATACCGGAATCGCCACCGCCATGGTGGATTACCCCATCGGCGACATGATTGCCGAGCGCGTCCGCGCCATGGGTGTCCGCCCCTTTTATAAGCACTTCGCGCACGATGGCGTCACCGGCCCCAATATGGCCACCGTCTATAGCGACCGCGGCTTCGGCGTGCGCGCTCCAGTGGTGTTCTACAATCGCTCCCACGAAGCCGCCGGCCTGCTGAAGCCAGGCGATTTCGATTGGCAGGCCATCTTCCACGGCGGCGTGCGCTGGTTCCACAGTGGCGGCATTTTCTCCGCCCTGTCGCCCACCACCGCGGAGGTCGTCATCGAAGGCATGGAGGCGGCCAAGGCCGCCGGCGCGGTGGTCTCCTTCGACCTCAACTATCGCGAGAAGCTCTGGAAAATCTCCGGCGGCACCGTCCGCGCCAGCGAAGTGCTGGGACGCATCGTGAAAAATGTCGATGTGCTGGTGGGCAACGAGGAAGACTTGCAAAAGGGATTGGGAATCGCCGGGCCCGAAGTGGCCGGCAAATCCAAGCTCGATCCCGGCGCCTTCTTTGGCATGATCGACCGCGCGGTGGAAAAGCACCCGCAGATCAAAGTGGTGGCCACTACGCTGCGCGAGGTCCATTCCACCAGCCGGCATAGCTGGAGCGCCGTGGCCTGGGTCGGCGGCAAGACGGTCACCGCTCCGGTCTGCGAGCTCGATGTGTACGACCGAGTGGGCGGCGGCGATGGCTTCGCCTCCGGCTTCTTCTACGGCCTGCTGGCCGGCGAATCGCCCGAGGAAGCCGTGAAGCTCGGCTGGGCGCACGGTGCGCTGCTCACCACTTTCCCGGGCGATACCACTATGGCGACCCTGGAGCAGGTGAAGGCTTTCGCCAAGGGCGGCTCGTCGCGAATTCAACGATAATCCAACCCGCGGGAAGAAATTATTAGCCGCCGATGAACGCAGATGAACGCCGATAAAACCGACAGACCAAAGAGAATTTCTTATCCCTTTTATCCGCGTTTGTCAGCGTTCATCGGCGGCCAATATTGTTCATGCTGAGCATATAGGAGCATCATTCAATGGCTGCGAAAAACTTGATGGATTTGACCGGGCGCGTCGCGGTGGTCATCGGCGGCACCTCGGGACTGGGCCGCGAGCTGGCCATCGGCCTCGCCACCGCCGGAGCCGACGTAGTCCCCACCGGCCGCCGGGAGGCGATGGTGGACGAAGTATGCAGCGAAGTGGAACGCGCCGGCGGCCGCACTCTGCGTCACGTTTGCGACATCGGCTCGCGCGCGTCCGTCGACCACTTCCATGATGCCGTCCTGGCCGCGTTCGGGCAGGTGGACGTGCTGGTAAACGCTGCCGGCCAGATCTTCCGCAAACCCACGATGGACATCAAGGAAGCCGAATGGGACGGTCTCATGGACGTCAACCTCACCGGCATGTTGCGCACCTGCCAGTCGTTCTATGCGGCATTGGCGGCCCACCGGCGCGGGCGCATCATCAACATCGCGTCGCTCAATTCCTACGTCGCGCTGGTGCAGGTGGCCGCCTACGCCGCTTCCAAATCCGCCGTGCTCTCACTCACCCGCAGCCTGGCTGTGGAGTGGGCGCAGGCCGGCGTCAACGTGAACGCTATCGCCCCCGGCGTATTCCGTACCGACCTGAACGCCGCCTTCCTCGACGGCACGGATCGCGGCCGCGAATTGAAGCTGCGCACCCCCATGGCGCGGTTCGGCAATTCCCAGGAACTGATCGGTGCCGCCGTGCTGCTGGCGTCCGACGCCGCGAGCTTCATTACCGGCCAATGCCTGGCGGTGGATGGCGGTTTCCTGGCATCGGGCGTAAACTCGATCTGAGGCGCAGCCATGTTCTCCAGACGCGACCTGGGAAAGCTGACGTTAGGAGCGTTGTCTACGTCCGCGATGGCGGCTAAGAAAATCGATTCCGTGATTCACGGCATTCAGTTCGGACTGCAGAGTTACATCTTCACCAGGGCCGGCCTGCCGCCGGAAGGTCTGGTCGATACCGTGATCGCTTCCATGGTGGAGTGCGGCCTGGGCGAGTGCGACTTTTTTGCGCCACTGGTTGACGCGGCCACATCGCTCGACTCCTTCCGGGCCATCCGCCAGAAGTTCGACGATGCCGGCATCGCCATCTACGGGCTGAGCGGATTCCACTGGTCCACCGATGAGGAACTCGGCCGGACGTTCGAGGTCGCCGAGGTGCTCGGCGCCCGCCTGATAACGCTCACCGTGACGCTTCCGGCCGCGAGGCGCATCGTGCCCGCGGTCGAAAAGAGCAAATTTCTGGTGGGGATCCAGGGCAATCCCAACATGAACGCCACCACTCCCGACGCGATCTCGAAGCCCGAGCAGTACCAAGAGGCTGTCGGGCTCTCCAAGAGCTACGGCATAAGTTTCGATATCGGCGACGCCACCGGCGGCGGGTACGATGCGCTGCAATTCGTACGGACTTACCACGACCGCATTTCGCTGATTTATCTCAAGGACCGGCGCAAAGACCGGCTGAGCGTCCCCTACGGCGAAGGCGATACGCCCGTGGCGGAAGTCCTCCGGTTCGTCCGCGACGGGAAGTACCCCATCCGCTGCTACCTGGATTGCGATTACAAAACCACCAACCGCGCAGCCGATGTGAAAAGATCTTTCGAATACGCGAAATTGGCACTGGAAAAGTAGGGAGCTATCAGCTGAGGGAGTTGCCATATTCGGCTGATCGACCGCTCCCTCGCGGTCGCGGCTCGGTTGGCTCTGGCAAACACAGAGACGCCATTCTGGGCCGCGCGCGCTAAGCTAGCAAGGGGTTCTTCGAATTTTGCAGCTCTGTCAGCTAAACACGACGTCGTTGATCGCTGCGCGATTAAACCGCTTGCTTACGCGCGCGGCTCAGTGTGCGCCTCTTACAGAGCCGTGACCGTCAGGGAGCGGATGCGCAAATACTCATGACGCTCTGT
>CAZARO010000655.1:0-4100 GCA_964487165.1 uncultured Solibacteraceae bacterium
CGTAAGGGAGCGGTTGCAGCAGAATACGTTGGCGAACGTATTGAAATGGAGCACTTAGCTTCTCAAAGTTTCAGACTCAGGGTGCCGATAGCTGAAAGCTCCCCTCAAGAAGCTATCGCCGCTCTCACACTTGCCAGCGGTGCTCTATCGTCGAACGTCACCTGGCCGGCCTCCCGGCGGACCCCCAATTGCTTCCAAAGGTCCGCCAGGTCGACCGGCATGGGCTTAGACGCCATCTGGTCGTAAAGCGTCATCAGGGCCTTGGTCCCGGTAGCTTTGTCGCCGAGGCGCAGGGCCCGCTCCAGGGGCCAGTCGCTTTCGATATTGCCGCCGGCGCGGTTGACTGCCCGCAGGGCGTCCACCAACCCCTTGCGATTGTGGCTCTGCCGGCGGATATCCACATCGGCCAGCAGACAGAACAATGCCCCGCCCCAATAAGTTCGGCCCCAGGTGTGAGTGTGGTCCAAACCCTCGTCGCCCGCGGCAGGCAACCCTTGCGGGATGAAGCGAACCATGTCGCCCCAAACCTGCGTCACCGTCAAGTTCCCTACGGCGGCCCGCGCGATGGGCTCGATGTAAGTGGCGCTGCCTTCTTCGATCCAATGGTGCTCCCGGTCCATCGACGGGAAACCATAATGCACCATCTCGTGGGTGAGCACCCAATCGTCGGTGAGTTCCTGCGCGGTGACGTGCTGCGCCACCGTCAGCCGGCTGTGTGCCCCGCCCTCGCCGAACGTCACTCCATTGATTCGTCCGCCGCGCCGCCCGCCGGCCATCACGATCTCCAGCCGGGCGCGCGCAACGGGGAAGCGCGCGAAATAGCCGCTCACGGCCCGGGCTCCCGTGGTGACCCAATCCAACATCGCCTGCCGCGGCAGGTCGAACTGGTCCGACCGGAAGGTGACTTCGATAGTGGCGCCGCCGATCCGCAGCACCGAGGGACCGTCCTCACTACGCGCCGATGGGAGCAATGCGGAAGCGGCCATGCCCGATAGCGAGCGCACTGCGAATCTTCTGGTCAATGCGGTTCTCCCTCCGGCGGTTATTTCCATTGTATCCGCCGAAGGCCAGTTCCCCCAAATCGGGCCGCGGAGGCACCAATTCTTATTTATTCCGGCCCGCCCGGTACCGATTGGGCGCCGTGTTCGAGCGCCCAGCGAAGAAATCCATCGGGAGCATTGCGAACACCATAGATATTAGCCCCCTGGATGGATTTAATATCCCGCCAAAGAACTCCGCCGAGATCGGTATTTCGTAGATCGGCACTTTCCAGGTCGGCTTCGGTAAAGTCGGCCGCCGCCAGGTTGGCGCCTACCAGGTCGGCGTACTCCAGGTCGGCATTTCGCAAATGCGCCCGGCGAAGGTCGCCGGAGCGGAAATTGGCCGACTTTAAATCGGCCCATTCGAGCTCCGCGGCAGCCAGATGGCTGTCCCGCAGATCCGCCGCTTCCAGATTGCAACGCGATAAGTTAGCGCCGTCCAACCGGACTCCCTGAAGGAACGCACCGGCGGCATCGAGCCCCACCAGCGGTTGGCGGTCGTCATTTAACTCCTGCAGCGCTTCGATGCGGCCGCCGCTGCCGCCTTTTCCCTGGGCGGTATTAATTACCTGCCAGGCTTGATAATGTTTCTGTTTACGGCGGTCGCCCGATTCCGCGAAATAAAAAATCACGGCCACCAAGACGGATAAGATTCCGAGATATTCCAGCACTTCCAGGAAGGCCCACCGGCTCAAGGCGTACGCCGTCCAGTCAAAAATACACTCCAAAGCATGGAACGGCAGGGTCCAGCGATGCCGGACGCCGGCCTTGCGCTGCTGCCAGGTTTGCGGCGGTTTCTTTTCTTCGCGCACCAGCATCGGCACCCCCGAAACGGTCAGGCACCCATTGTACTGCGCAGTTGCGCTTCGATTTCTTCCGGCTCGGAATACGGCACCAGACGGCAATTGGGGTGGCTGTTTCCGGTAATCAGCAGGGAGATGCGGGCGGCCGCGTCGCGGCGGTAGAAGAGCACCGCCTTCTTGTCGCTCGAGCCGAGCACGTACCCCGCCTCGTACCCCAGCCCAAAGGAGGAACCCGACACCTCCGCGATAAACAGGTCGCACTGGCGCAGCCAGTTCATGTCGCGCTCATAAACCGCCTGCGGGGTGATGCTGCGGTCCATCCGGGCGGCTTCGTCGGCCACCAGGTGGCGGGTAAGCACTTCGTGGCCCATGGTTTCGAGTAATTCCACCATCCGCCGGGCGGTGGCCACCTGCGACCGGTCGCCCGCCACTGTGAATCCGAAATAGATCTTCATACCTTTGCGAGTTAACTCCTATTACGAAATGAATTTTTCTTAACTATACGGTGCGTAACAATCCGTTCTTGACTTTCGAACGTATCTCCAGTAGCGTTACCAGTATATTTTCCAAAGCCGGCGGACGCACTAGAGGCGTCGGCTCCTTGGAAGCACTGAATGAGCAAAGGAGAGGAAAAATGAAAGTTTCAAAGAGTTCCCTAGTAATCGCCGCGGCCTTCACCGGGTTGCTGGGCGGCACCGTCGCCCGAATGAATGCCGAGCCGGCCGGCGGCGTCGGCGGAACGGGCGGAGTAGGCGGCAACAAAGCCACGAAGTCCACCAAGTCGTCCTCCAAAATCGAAAAGCATTCCTGCGCCGGCAAGAACTCCTGCACGGGCAAGGGCGGTTGCAAGACCGGCGACAACGGCTGCAAGGGCAAGAATTCCTGCAAGGGCAAGGGCGGTTGCGCCACCGACGGTTCCAAGAAATCGTAAACCATCTTCATCGATCAGTCACCTGAAGGGGCGGAGTTTCGTACTCACGCCCCTGTTTTTTCCTGGGGTGGAGTGAAGCCAAGGGAAATGCCTGCCAACAAATTCAACAGAAACAGCGATTACGGGATTGGCATCGGCCTGCGAATTCCCCATTACCGGCACATCTTCGAGCATCGGCCGCCGGTGAGCTGGTTCGAGATCATCTCCGAGAACTTCATGGTGGATGCCGGGCGCCCGCTGGCAGTGCTCGACCAGATTCTGGAGCGGTACCGCGTGGTGCAGCATGGCGTGTCGATGTATTTCGGCTCCGCCGAGCCTCTCAACCGCGAACATCTCACGCGCCTCAAAAAGCTGGTGAAGCGCACCGGGACTCCCTGGCTCACCGATCATCTCTGCTGGGGCAGCGTGGACGGCCGCTACACCCACGATTTGCTGCCCATGCCGTATACTTTCGAAGCGGCCGAGCTGACTGCGAGCAAAATCCGCCAGGCGCGGGACTTCCTGGAAGTGCCCATCGCGGTGGAAAATGTGAGCAGCTACGCCGAATTCCACGTCTCGGAGATGACCGAGTGGCAATTCCTGAATGAAGTGGTGGAGCGCGCCGACTGCGGCATCCTGCTCGACGTCAACAATATTTACGTCTCGTCGCGGAACCACGATTTCGATCCCTACGAATACCTGAATGCCGTCCCGGCGGAACGCGTGGCGCAGATTCACGTGGCCGGCCACTCCAAATTCGAAAAATATATCCTCGACACGCACGACCACCCGGTAATCGATCCCGTGTGGAAGCTCTACGAACACGCCATCCGCCGGGCCGGCGCGACCCCCACGCTGCTGGAATGGGACGACCGCATTCCCAGCTTCGAAGAGGTGCACGCGGAAGCCATGAAGGCGGCCAAATATTTGCCGGCGCCGGCGGTAGTGGCTCCATGAAGCTCCTGGAATTGCAGCGGCGTATGGCCGGCGCGATCATGGCGCCGTTGGGCACGGCCGACCGGCTGGCGCGCGCCGCCAGCGCGGAAGCCGGCGAGATCGTCAGGCCGAACAGCCGGCTCACCTCCTCCGAGCGCCTGGAAATCTACGCTCGCAGCTATTGGTACCGCATTCTGGACTCGCTCTACGACGACTTTCCCGGCCTCCGCGCCATCGTGGGCGTGCGCGCCTTCGACAAACTGTCGCGCGCCTACCTGGCGGAGATGCCTTCGGAGTCGTTTACCTTACGGAATCTTGGGAGCAGGCTGACCGAGTGGCTGGCGCGCCATCCGGAGCACGCCGGCAAGAACCCGGCGCTGGCGTTGGACATGGTGCGTTTGGAATGGGCCC
>CAZARO010000656.1:0-4098 GCA_964487165.1 uncultured Solibacteraceae bacterium
GCCGCGATGGCCTGTCGAAGACAGAACTCCGTGCCGGCCGCGTCGTTTTGACTGGCGCGCAGGGCGGAGAGGCTGTACCAGGCATTGAACGGCGCTTCGGCCGTTCGGGTGGCCCGTTCGCCGGCGGCGACGGCCTGTTGCAAGGCGCGGATGCGAAGCGGAAGATTGGGTGCGCTGAGGGCCGCCAAGGTGCGGGAGTACCACAGATCGTCGCCGTCGCGCGAATGGGAGTACGATGCCGCGGCCGATTCGAGATTGCCGGACGCGAGCGCGCTGCGGGTGAGCAGCAGCGCGTGGTCATCGAGCGCGAACCGCACGGCGAAACAGAGCAGCGGCAGCGCGAAGGGGAGATAGTGCTTCGCAGGGGCGACCTCCGATTGCAGTCCTTCCGCCAGGGCTACGGTGGCGAAGAAGACGACCGCGGTGGGAATGGTGAACACGGTGAACTGCTGGCTCACGATGCCGGCCGCCAGCGCGGCCGCCAGTGCCGCGGATACGGCGGGGTGCCGCGAGCGGCTGCGCCAGGCGGCGGCGAAACCGATGGCACACCAGGCAAGGAGCAGAAGAAGGCCCGGCAGGCCTTGCGACACCAGAGCGTCGAGAAAAATATTGTGCGGCGACTCGTGCGCGAAGTCAGGGTACTGGCGGGCCAGTTCCTTCGATTCGAAGTGCGGGAACGTGGCCGTGAAAGTCTCCGGCCCGGATCCGAAGAGCGGGTGCGCCAACCCGGCGCGCAGGCTGTCGCGCCACAGCAGCGGACGCGCTCCGCCCCAAGGGTCCTCCTGGAACCAGCGCGTGCGGCTGCGCATCGGCTGGCCCATGGGCGAGAAATAGAACACCGCGCCGGCTGCCAGTACCAGCAGGCTGACGCCGATGACGCGGCGGGACAGGCGAAATCCACTCCAGTAAAGCCACACCACGGCCCCGGCGCACAGGCCGAGCACGGCCGCGCGGGTACCGGTGAGCAGAAGGGCGGCGATAGCGATGCAAAGGCAAATTCTGGCGATTTTGCCGGGAAGCGCCAGGCTCCAGAAAATCACGAACAGCAGCCAGGTGGCGAAATAGCTGGCGTATCCCAGCGTCGAGGGCGGACGCACGATAGTCCACACTCCTTCGCCGACGTGATAGGCGGCCGCGGGCAAGATCGGATCCCAGCCGAAATACTGGGCGATCCCATAGAGCGCGGTGATTACTCCAGCCGCCGTGACGACGCGCAGGAAAACGCCGGCGCGGTGCGCCACGCCGGAGATACTCCAGGCAAGGAGCAGCACCGCGAGCTGTGCGAGAGCGCCATATCGGCGCCAAGCGGAGCCGTAGAACGACAGCGAAGGCCTGGGGCTCAACGCCGTGGAAACCGCCAGCGAGGCGAGCGTCAGTATTATCAAGTACAAAAGTCGCGAGCGCCGCAGAGGGAACGCCGCCAGCGCCGCCGCCACCAGCAGGACCAGCAGCTTGGGAACGATATCGAACGAGAAACTGACTCCGGGGGCAACAATTAACGCGATTGCGGCGATAGCGCCGGCGAGGAAGTAAGGCATCCAAGGTACACTATCTCAGGAAACACCCATGGCTGAGTCTTTCGACTCGTTTCGTTACATTGGTTACATGGCATCGCGCTGGCGCTGGATCGCTGCCAGCGCGGGCGTTGCCGTAGTGCTGGCGACGGCCGTAAGCCTCGCGATACCAGCGCGTTATACCGCTACGGCTCGCATCGTCATCGAGCCTCCCGCGGGCGCGGACGTGCGTTCCGCTACCACAGTAAGTCCCATCTATCTCGAGTCGCTGAGGACTTATGAAACTTTCGCATCGGGCGATAGCCTGTTCCAGAAAGCAGCACAACGCTTTCAACTAAGTGGCGGCCCTATCGAGTCTTTGAAGCGGCGCGTGCTCCGTGTGGAGATTGTGCGCAACACGCGCATCCTGGAAATCTCGGCCACGCTGGCAGACGCGAAGAAGGCGCAGGCACTGGCGAAGTTCCTGGCGGACGCGACGGTGGAGTTGAACCGCGCTTCCTCCTCGGAAAGCGATCAGGAATTGCTGGGTGGGCTGGAGCAGCAGGAGCGCGATATCCGCGCGAACCTGCAACAGACCGACGCGGCATGGTCGGAGGCGATCTCGCGCGAGCCAACCGCCGGACTGGAGGCGGCCATCGAAGAGGGTGCTTCGCAGCGTTCCAACGTGGAAGAACAGATCCAGAACCAAGAGGTGGAGATCGCCGATCTGGAAGATCGCATCAAGGCGGGGGACCCGGCCGGCGAGATAGGGAAAGAGGCAAGCAATGCGCGCGCGCGGCTGGCGGAAATGCGCCGGCACCTGACCGATTTGAACGGGCAGATGGCCGACCGCGAAAAGGTGCTGGGCACGCGCCAGGCGCATCGCGATCAGTTGGAGGCGGATCGAAAAGCGGGCCAGGCGGCGTTGGCGGCCATCGACGCACGGGTGCGCGATGCGCGTAGCGAGCGCGGCTTTCGCGGCGAGCGCTTGCAGGTGATCGATCCGGGGATCGTGCCGGAGCGGCCGTCATCGCCGAATATTCCCCTGAACATCGTGGTGGCGCTTCTGGCGGGCCTGCTGCTGCCGATT
The DNA here is from genome assembly GCA_964487165.1 of uncultured Solibacteraceae bacterium. GTDB lineage: Bacteria > Acidobacteriota > Terriglobia > Bryobacterales > Bryobacteraceae > PALSA-129. Next base: position 2,584 of record CAZARO010000656.1, read on the forward strand.
TTATACCTCACGCTGCGGGTGCATTTCCAGGAACGGCGGGATTCCTGGCAGCCGGCCTACCGGACCGCGTTGCGGTCGCGCGATGAATAGCACCGCGCATCGCCGGCAGTGGACGGCCGCATGGGGGCCGGTGGCGATGGGCGCTTGGGCGGCGGCCATCGCGACGGCGCCCAGTCTCGAAGTCAAGCTGCTGCTCTGCGCGCCGGCGGTGATTGTGGCGGGCCTCTGGTGGACCCTGCAGAATCCCACGCGATGGCTGGCGCTGTTCTTTGGGGCCGCTCTTCTGCTGCCGCCGCTACCGATCGCGATCGGCGATTCCGGTCCGCACCCTTCGCTGGTGTTCGCGGCCTTCGGATTGTTCGTGGGACTGCTGTGGGCGGCCGATTGGCACGTGGTCACAAACAGCTTGACGGCGGCGTTCGCCACGCTTTTCGCAGTGCTGCTGGTGAGCGTAGGGCCGGCGGCAATCTACTCGGGAGGGATAGCGGCGTTGGGCAGCGCGGTGCGGGTGGCGCTGTTCGGCATCTCGGTGTACGTCTTTTTCTACGGCGCGTACGGACCGGGCCGCGAGGCGGACGCCATGCGCAGCGTCCGGTGGCTGTACGCCGCGGCGGTGATAGGAGCGTTGTTCGCGTGCGTGGACTTCTACTATCAGTTTCCGGCGCCGGCTGGTTACGGTCCGCAATTCGTGTGGCTGGATTCCGGCGTCTACCGGCGTGCGCAGGGGCTGTTTTATGAGGCCAGCACGCTGGGCAATTTCTGCGCCTTTTTCCTGGTGATGATAGCGGTGGCATTCACCCGTCCGCGCGCGGAAGTGCCAGTCTCGCGCAAGGCGCTGGCCGCGGGCGGAGTGGTTTTCTTTACGGCGATGCTGCTCTCATATTCGCGCGGCTCGCTGATTAACGTGGCGGTGGCGTTGGCGGTCCTGCTGTGGACCAATCGGCGGCGCGTGGGGCTGGCGCGGATCGCGCTGGTGACGGCGGCGGGCGCGCTGGCCATGTGGTGGATCTTTCCGGCGTTCGCGCAGGCGTACTGGGCGCGCCTGTCGGCGTCGGCGGAGTTTCTGTTCACGTCGACGAACGGCGTGCTTTCGGGCCGGGTGACCAGTTGGCGCACGCTGGCAGATTGGATTGCGGCCGATCCCTGGACGGCCTTCGCCGGAATCGGATACAAGACCCTGCCATACACGCAATATCTGGGCAGCCCGGTGGTGGCCGACAACATGTATCTCAGCCTGCTGGTGGAGACCGGAGTGTTCGGCCTGGCGGCGCTGGTGTGGCTCAACGTGGCGATTCTGCGCGCGGCGGCGCGGTCGGCGCAGCATTCTTTCCTGGGAATGTGGATGCTGTGTTTCTGGTGCGGGCAGGCGGTGCAGATGGCCTCGGGCGATTTGCTGACGTACTGGCGCGTTCTCCCGGTGTACTTCTGGATTCTCGCCCTCGCCGTACGCTCATGAATCTGCTGCTGCTGGACCAGTTCAGCGACCTAGGAGGCGCGCAGCAGTCGCTGGCGGAA
>CAZARO010000657.1:0-2452 GCA_964487165.1 uncultured Solibacteraceae bacterium
CCGTAGTAGTGGTCCATGACGCCGATGCGATTGTGCTACATGGCAGTGGACACCCGCGCCGCGGCCACCCATTCGGCGATTTCGTTCCACGCCGCGGGGTCGTCCTCAAGCGTGCCGGTCACCTGGTGGAAGGGAATGCGGCAGCGTTGGAACACGTTGGCGATTTCGGGCACGGGGCAGGCCTGGCAATAGGCCAGCCACTCGCCGGTCATGCGGGTTCGGTCGCGCCAGCTGTTGAAGGCGGCGTAATCGATGGCCGCGGCCGGCGCGAGGTTCAACACGATCACCGGCACGCGGGCGCGCCGCACCACCGGTAAGACGGTAGAAGAGAGCGCATAAGTGGTGACGTATAGAAAAATGAGATCGACATCCGCCTGACGGAACCGGTGGCCGGCGTCGCGAGCTTTTTCCGGGCCGTCCACCAGGCCGAGATTCACCACTTCGACGTCCATGGCGCCCAGTCGCTCGGCCACCCGCTGCGTATTGTGAATGAGGCGCTCCTCCAGTCCCGCGAACTGTGGCCAGTACGCTTCGAGTCCTATGCCGAACAGGCCGACTCGCGTGGGGAACGATGACTGTGGCAAACCGGTATTGTATCGCGGGGAACTACTCTCTAACTCTCAGGATCGCTGCCACTACACGCGGGTTGCGGCGGCCGTGAAATATGGCGAGAACCCGCAACGGTTTCGTATCTGGCGCGTACGCAATCACATACTCGCGCACCAGGCCGAAGCGCAAGGGGCGAGATGTGAGATTGAGGCGGCGGTAGCCTTGATAGGGGAATTCCACCAAACTACGGATCTTCCGGAAGATTTCCGTTACCACCTGATCGGCGGCATCCGGGTTGTCCTCGGCAATATAAGCGCGAATTTGGTCAAGATCGTCGAATGCATCCGGGTGGAGGATGTACCCGGTCATGCCGGCCGGCGCTGCCGCTGCGCTTGCGTCTTCTCCATCAGGCGCCGATAGGCTTCCTCGCCGTCAATCCCCTGCACCTTGCCACTCTCCATTTCGTCGTAGCGCCGATCAAGCGTTTCGCGCGTGTAAGCCAACTCGTCATAGAGCCCAATTATCGCGTCTTCAATCACCTCAGCAGGTTGGCGACCGGCCTCGCGAGCCATCTGATCGAGCTTTGCCTGCACCTCGGGTTTGGAATCAACTTCCATCGCTTCGGCCCCTTTCTGAGAATACCCTGTTGATACCGCCGTCGTCGCCGTGCTCCTACTTCACCTTCATCACAAACACCGTCTGATCGTCGAATGCCGTGGTGTTGAACTTATCGAGTTCCTTGAAAATCGCCGCGATCAGGTCCGCGGCCGGCAGCCGGCAGCCCGATCTCACGATCTGCGCCAGCCTTCCACGCCCGAATTCGCCGCCCGCCGTGCTGACATGGTCGGTAATTCCGTCCGAATAGAGCACGATCACGTCGCCCGCCCGCGCCTGGAAGGTGATTTCCTCGTACTCGCGGCACTCCAGCAGGCCCACCGGAACGCCTTCCGCGCTGACTTTCAGGATCTCGCTGCCGCGGCAGATCATAGGCGGAATCGCTCCCGCGTTGGCCATCACGATCTGGCGCGTCGCAGGGTCCCACAGCAGCACCGTCAGGGTGGCGTAGCGCGCTTCCACTTTGCGCAAAATGAGTGCGTCGTTCAACGCCCTTAGGAGCGCCGCGGGACGCCGATTGCGCGGCGCCAGGGTGCGCAACAGGCCGCTCATCAGGCCTCCGTATAACGCAGCGGCCGCGCCCTTGCCGCTCACGTCGCCGAATGCGATCACGGTCTGGTTGTCGCGGTGCTCGTACACATCGTAAATATCGCCCGAGATCTCGCGCGCGGGACGCAGACGCACGGCCGCTTCCAGGCCGTCGATCTCCGGATCGGCATCCGGCAGCATCACGCGCTGCAATTCGCGCGCCGCCTCCAGGTCCTCTTCCAGGCGCTTCTCGCGCAGCGCTACTTCGTTGTACAGGCGCGCATTTTCCACGCTGCTGGCCACCTGCGGAGCAAGCAGAGAGAGCGTGCGCACATGGTCGTCCGTGAAGTGGCCCACGCGGTCGCTTTCCAGGTCCATCACCCCCACTACGCGATCCTGCAGAATCAGTGGGACGGCTACTTCCGAACGGATATCGGCGTGCGACGCGATATAGCGGGGGTCTTTGGCGGTGTCGTGAACGCGCACCACCTCGCGGGATTCGGCGGCCGCGCCGGTGATGCCTTTCCCCAGCGGAACGTTGTCGGTGTTCACGCGCTCGTCGTAGCGAATGCTGAAGAGGTGGCGCAACGCCTTCGCATCGCGGTCGACCGAGAGCATGCTGAAGGCGTCGTAATCGATCAGCTCGCGCACCGTGGTGGCGATTTTCCCCAGCAGTTCGTTCAGATCGAGAATCGACGAGAATTCGCGCGAGATGTTGGCCAGCGTTCGGAGCGTGCGATTCTGGCGGTCCACACGGCGA
>CAZARO010000657.1:2463-4090 GCA_964487165.1 uncultured Solibacteraceae bacterium
TAGAGGCGCGCGTTGTCGATGGCGATGCTCACGCGCGCGGCGATCAGCCGCAGCAGCGCTCGATCGTATTCGGTGTAGGCGTTGACGCGCGTGGATTGCAGGTCGATGACGCCCACCAGCTTGCCGCGCGCCAGCATGGGAACGGCCAGCTCGGTGCGCACCGCGTCGAGGGTATGCAGGTAGCGCGGCTCGTTGCGGACGTCGCCCACCAGCACGGGTTCACGGTGCGCCGCGGCGGTTCCGGTGATGCCCTCTCCGAGCGCGATGGAGAGGCCGCGGACCACTTCTTCGCGATGCCCCACGGCATAGCGGATGCGCAGATCCTGCCGCCGGTCGTTATAGAGCAGAATGGCGAACAGATCGTAGGGCAGAACTTTTTGGATGATCTCCGCCACGTTCGCCAGGAGCGGGTCGAGATCCAGGGTCTGGGTGGTGGCGGCCGATACTTCCAGCAGGAAATCGAGCAGCTCCGAGCGCTCGCGAAAACGGACCGACGGTTTCCGCGTGGGGATCACGGTCCTGCCCGGCGATGGGAGTTGGCGCGAATCAGGCAGCGGTGGCCTCGACAATCTTCACGCTGGCGCTGGCGCCGATACGCGTGGCGCCTGCCGCGGTCATGGTTTGCAGGTCCTGGAGCGTGCGGATGCCCCCGGACGCCTTCACGCCCATTTCCGGTCCCACCGCCTGGCGCATCAGGGCGATATCGTGCGCGGTGGCGCCCGAGGGGCCGAATCCGGTGGAGGTTTTGACAAAATCGGCGCCCGCCGCTTTGGCCAGAACGCAGGCGATGCCCTTTTCGGTGTCGTTGAGCAGCGCGGTTTCGAGAATCGTTTTCACAATCGCTCCCGCCCCGTGCGCCACTTTCACCACCGCGGCGATATCGGCCTTCACGGCGTCATGATCGCCCGACCGCAAAGCTCCGACATTGATCACCATGTCGACTTCCTGCGCGCCGTCGCGCACCGCGATGGCCGCTTCCGCGGCTTTCGATTCCGTACTCGTGGCGCCCAGCGGAAACCCGACCACGGTGCAGACCTTCACCGCCGACCCCGCCAGTTCGGCGCGCACCAGCGGCACCCAATACGGGTTCACGCACACGCTGGCGAAGCTGTACTGGCGCGCTTCGCGGCAGACCTTGATCACGTCGGCACGAGTGGCGTCGGCCTTCAGAATGGTGTGATCGATGAGCGCGGCGATGGCGGGGTCGATCTTCGTCAGCTTCTCGCTGGCGGAAACGCGCGCCGCGCCGGCGGCGATAATCTCTTTGGTATTGCGGGCGCACGTCTGCGGGCAACGCTGCGCGCAGCCGGGGCAGACCTGGTCCGGCAGATTGAGCCCCTCGCCTTTCGAGGGAACGGCGCGCGGCCCGGCCGGCACACGCGCCAGGATCTCCTCGCCGATTTGCGCCACCAGACGATCCAATTCGGCCTGCGTCACGACAACCCTTTCCGGCGATACCGCTGCTCGATGTCCATGATTTTTTGCACCCGCGCCTGGTGGCGTCCGCCGGCAAACGGAGTTGCCATCCAGGTGCGTAAGACTTCCTCCGCCTGAGTTTGCGTCAGGAGCCGGGCTCCCAATGTAAGTACATTGGAATCATTATGTTCGCGGCTGTTTCGGGCGGAAG
>CAZARO010000658.1:0-4071 GCA_964487165.1 uncultured Solibacteraceae bacterium
TGGCCCAGTCCACCGCGTTGCGTAGTAGTTTGAAATGGTCCAGGGCCAGCACCTCCCAGAAGGTTCGGTCGATGTCCCACGGGAAATAGACCACCCTTGCGGCGCCGCCCTGCCGCAGGAAGACTTCGGGGATGTCTGTCTTGGGTTGCCGCGGGAAGACTTCCTCCATCGGCAGATCGGGGTAGGACGGAATCAGCGTGAGCGGCGGATTGCGATACTCCGCCGACGCCCGGGTGTGAACACGGGAGACGCCGTTGATAATCCGCCCGGTGCCTTCGAGTCCGGCCAACAGGGGGTGGCGCTTGCCGGTTTGCGGATCGGTCTCCAGGCGCAGGTAGGAGTTCATCATGCGCGCGTCCACGCTGCCATCGTAGGAAGCGCCGAACAGCGACGCCAGCCCGAAATCCGGCCGGCGCACGCCCCATTCGTCGTAGAGCGAGGTTTCGAAAGTGGCCACCAGGCTGCCGCCGCGCTCCACGAACTCGCGAATCTGCCGGCACTGCGCGTCGGACATGGCGGCGACGTTGGGGAGGATCAGAACCTTGAACGCCGCCAGGTGGGCGGCATCCAGCAGGCCGTCGTGCACCATCTCGAAGGGGATGCGCGCTTCGATCAGCGCCTGGTAGAAGCCCAGCGTATGGTCTTCCACCTTCTGCCGGGCATGTTCGCCGCCATAGAATTGCGCGGTCTGCTGGGAGTAGACCAGGCCGGCGCGCGCCATGGGGGCCACGTTGCGCAAGTAGCGCTCATTACGAAAATGCCAGCCATAAAGCTCTTCCACCACGGGGAGCCAGCGCTGGTCGTAAAGCGTGCCGCAGAATTTGGAGAACCACGGCCGCTGCCCGTTGGCGATAGCGTCCAGCACCCAGAGCCGGATTTCGGGCGCGGTCTGCACGGAATCTTTCCAGCGGTAGGCCTCTTCCACGCCTACGCTGAAGAGAGCGCCCACCGGTTTCGAGCCCATGGTGGCGCGATATTCCTTGGCGTTTTTTCCATTCGACCATGGCGCCGAGAGCCCGCTGCGCGCCTGCCGGTCGGCAAACATCACGGGAGCCAGTTCGCCGATGGTCTTCATGTCGAGTTCGCTCAGCGCGCCGCCGCCGGAGTTGGGAATGAAAGAGCCTTCGGGGTTGACCTGGCGGATGGCTTTATTCCACACGGCGCAAAGCTCGAACAGCCGCTGCTGCTTCCATTCGATGTAAGCGCGGCGGGAGGGGTTCTGCGGGTCGAGCGTGCGTGGAAGATCGAGACCGGACGCCGCCTTGAAGTTCTGCCGGCAGTGCTCGCAATAGCACATGCCCGAGCCCGCCCAACGATTGCTGAAGATACCGTCGGGGCGGTACAGCGTCACGATTTCGCGCGTGACTTCGGTCATGAACTCGAAGTTGTAGGGCCCCAGCGCGCAGGTGACCCACCATCCCGGCATGGCCCAATGCGGCCGCTTCTGTCCTTCGGCATCGACGGCGATCCAATCGGGGTGGGCATCGTAGACATCCTGGTGGACGGCGTGGGGGTCGGTGCGCGCCAGCACTACCATATTCAGTTTGCGGCAGCCGGCCACCAGGTCGCCGAAGGGGTCGGTGTCCTTCATCCACTGGCTGCGATAGTGCAGCGGAATCTTGGTGGGGTAATAGGCCACGCAGCCGCCGGCGCTGAGACAGGCGGCGTCGGAGTGCGTGCGCTGGAAGTAGTCCAGCCAGAAGTGCAGGTCGTATTGGCCGGGGTCATTTTCGGCCAGGGTCAGCTGGGCCCAACGCATGGGCCGTTCGAACCAGGGAGCAGCCTCCGAGGGAGTGGCGACAGCGTCGGTTTCCCCCGACAGGGCGATGGCGGAACCGGCGAGAGCCGTGGTTCGAAGAAAGTCCCGGCGGGCAAAGGATCGGTCGGTCATATGCGTCCGGCGCAGAGCCGTACCGATGTTAGCATGCCCGGGTATACCCCGGCGGACGGCGCAGCGCCGTTCGTGCCCGAATAACTCCCGGTAAGATCGCAGTAGATGACAGCTTAGTACAACTTATAACTATATTTCGCCGCTCATTCGGCGACTCCGGCTCGCCGCGCCGACGTTTTTAATTCACGCGCCGGCTCGCCGGCAGTTTGCGAGCGAGCGACCGCCGCGCGGAGTTCCCGGGCATCTTCCTGTGCGAAACTCAGCCAGCCGGTCTCGGCATCGTGCAGGTTGCGCGATGTGAAGCCGGCGTTCATGATCCCGCCGGACCGGTGCCCCAGGCCCATCAGGTGACCGACCTCGTGCGCCATGACATATCCCAGCGTGATGCCAACCGGCGCCCCGGCATTATCGGCGAATGTCAGAATCCTATCATAAAACAGGTACGACGCGGCGCAGCGGTCGTCGGTGGAGCACAGTGCTGTACTGGCCAGCCCGTGGTGCGACACGGGTGTGTTGCGGATCGGCCGTGGGAGGATCTTCACCTGCATGAATCGCTCCGGCACGTAGCAGCCCTGCGTGGCGCCGCATATGACCCAGTTGGTTTCCACCCCCGCGGCGCGAAACGCATAGCGGGCCTCTTTGACGGCGGAGGCCAGAGCCGTGCGCGGCACTCCGGCATAATCGAAGATAACCACCGTGAGGCTGTCGGGCATGGTGACACCGGCAGCCCCTGTTACCATCCAAAGCGTTAGTGCCGCGGCTCGCAAGGCTTTCATTCGCTCCCACTCCTGCTGACTAATACGAACAAATTGCACGAATGTGCCGCATAATTTCTTTTCCAAGAGTAAACAAAGGATGAGTACGTACAGGTAGTACGAATGTTCAACTTCGGTTAGGAATAACTAACTCTTAACAAGACGTTAAGTCACTGAGCGCAGAACCTTTCAGGCTCGTATAACAAACGAGTAACGATGAGGTTAAATCGAACCTGGATGGAACTGGCGGGGAGGGGCCGAACCTATTCGGCTGATCGACCGCTCCTCGCGGTCGCGGCTCGGTAGGCTCTGGCAAACACAGAGGCGCCATTCCGAGCCGCGTGCTAGCAAGCGGTTCTTCAGAAGCGGCACCTTCGGGTCCGTGAAGTCAGAATGGCCGGCGGCGTATGCGTCCCCCGTAGTTGGAATTCAGCACCCCTTGCGGTGTGGAAGCATGCCTGGATCGAACTGGCGACGCTGACGGCGCTCGCGATGCCTGGATTACTGTACGACCTCGCGGCCAACCGCAAGATTGAGCTGGTCGGCCGCGATCAGGTAATCTCCCACCAGATTGAGGTACGCCACATATGTGGCGCGGTAGTCGCGCTGGGCATCCAGGTAATCCACCAGAGCTGCCTGGCCGCGGAGGTAGGAAAACTCCATCGTGTCGCGCACCTCCAAGGCCATTTTCAGATACGTGTCACGATACGGCTTGAGCAATTCGACGGTACTCTCGAGCGTGACGTATGCCGAATCGACATCGCTGTAGACCTGTGCCAGGGCGACGTCATGAGTTCGCTCCGCGCGGCCGATATCGAGCTGCGTGCGCGCCTTCTCACCCTGATTGCGGTCGAAGATGCGCAGCGGAATGTTGATGCTGAATCCGATATAGGCGCTGTAGGGTGGATTGCGCGCGGTGTCGACGGCGAAAGTGGGGTCGGTGGAACCGTTGGCAACGGCCAGCGTGTGATCGGTTTTGGCTTTCTCGACAGCCTGCAGGGCGGCCTTGAGATCCGGCCGGGCGTCGGCCGCCTGGGCTCGAACCTGCTCCAGCGGCGGGATGCGCTCGGAGAACTCGAACGGTCCGGTCACATCGAACTGGTCCACCGGCGTGCGGTCGTTGAGCAGTTGCAGCAACTGGATCTTGGCGGTCCGCAGGTTCACCACCGCGGTCTGCAGGTCCGATTCATACTGCACCCGCTGCAGGTTGATCCGCTTGAGGTCGATCGCGGCGATGTCGCCCGCGCTCAGCCGGTCGCGCGAGATAGCCAGTTCCCGGTCGAAATACGCCAGGTTATCGCGCGCCAGGGCCAGCACCGCCTTGGACTCCAGAGTCTGCACGAAGGCGGAGCGCAAGCCGAACATCAGGGTCCGCACCAGGTCTTCCTGCTGCGAGACGGCGATGGCCGTAGCCTGGCGGGCGCT
>CAZARO010000659.1:0-1666 GCA_964487165.1 uncultured Solibacteraceae bacterium
CGTCATCGCCAACTTACACATCTACTTCCAACCTACCAGTCTCTTCAACACCATCGTCATGCTGGTGCTACTGGTGGGCGGCATCGGCCTGGTGGTCCGCTCACTGTCTCCGCATCACGAGAAATCGGAGAAGTAGCCGGCCTTACTCCGGGCTCCAACTGCGCAGCAGTTCCGCTCCTACCGCCATGGCGGCGTCCACATCGTCCGCCCGAACGGACTCGTCGGGATGATGGCTGATGCCACCGGGGCTGCGCAAAAAGAGCATGGAGGCGGGCACTTTCTGCGCCAGAATCATGGCGTCATGACCGGCGCCGCTGACCATTCGATGTACCGGAAATCCGGCCGATTCCACCGCCTCTTCCATCACTTCGAAATGCATTGCGGCCGCGGGCTGCTCCAGCCGGGGTTCGCCCGTCACCGTCAAACCGCGCCCGTGGGCGATATGTTCGGCGCCATCGAGCAGTATGTTCAGGGCGCGCTCGCGCACTTCGTCGAGCGCGTGGCGGACATCCAGGCTGGCCAGCACCACACCGGGGATAACGTTGCCCGCTCCCGGCTGCGCCTCGATGGTCCCCACCGTCGCCACCAGCCCGGGCGTGGTCCGCCCCACGTGTTCCACCAGCCCGATCCATTCCGCGGCGCAGGCCAGGGCGTCGTGCCGCAGTTCCATGGGGGTGGTCCCGGCATGGTTGGCCTTCCCCTCGAAGCGGACCTCCCAACGGCTCATGCCGGCGATGGCCTCCACCACGCCCAACGGCAGCCCCAGGCTTTCGAGCACCGGCCCCTGCTCGATATGGAATTCGAGGTACGCCTTCACTTCGGGATCGAGGACCGCTTCGGGAATGCGCGCCGGGTCTAGCCCGAACGCCCGGATCGCGGCCAACACCCGCTGGTCCATTACCGGCGACCCCACCAGCGCGCGGCTTCCGATGAAGGGCACGCCGAAGCGCGCGCCTTCCTCTTCGGAAAAGGCCGCTACCTCCACCGCGCAGGGCGGCCGCTGGTCCACCAGCGCGATGGCCATGATGACCCCCAGGATGCCGTCGAACGCGCCGGCGTGCGGCACGGTATCGAGGTGCGAGGCGATCATCCATCGCGGCCCGGCGCCGTACACGCCGCGCAGATTGCCCACGGCGTCGATGCGTGTTTCGAGGCCCGCGGCTTCCATCCAGTCGCGCACCTGGCGATGCACCTCGCGCGTCGGCGGCGAGAGGTAGGTGCGGGTGATGTAGCCCGGCTCCTCGGTCTGCTGCGCCAACAAGTGGCATCGGCGAATGATTTCCCGGCCGTCCATTGTCCCCCCCATTCCCATTCTACGGGTTGCCGCCCGGCGGCCCAGTGTTACACCCGTGACAAGGGCGCGCGGGAGGACTATATTGGGGGCAATGCCGTGCTCCACAGCCGAGCAGGTAAAAGCGCTCTGCGATGGCTTAGCGTCGCCTCAAGCCCGCACCAAATATGGATCCGCCAAACAGCTTCGCCGCCTGAGCGAGCAGGATCCCGACCTGCTGTATCCCCGCTTCGACTTTTTCGCCCACCTGATGGAGGGTGAAACGCGCATCCTGCGCTGGGATTCCAGCCGCATATTAGGCCACCTCGCGCGCGTCGATAACGAGGGACGGATCGACAAACTGCTCGACCGTTACCTCGCGCCGATCGCCGGCCA
>CAZARO010000659.1:1676-4068 GCA_964487165.1 uncultured Solibacteraceae bacterium
GCCGGCCACGAGTTGATTGCCGCCGCCAACGCCATCCAGGGCGCCGCCGACATTGCTCTGGCCAAGCCGCACCTGGCGGACCGCATCGCCAGGGAAATTGTCAAAGTGAGCCACGCCCGCTACGGTACGCCGGAGTGCCGCAACGTGGCCGCGGGCCATGCCATCCAGGCGCTCGATCGCTTTTTCGAACACATTCAGGAAAAGACGCCGGTGCTGGAATTTGTGGAATCGCAGCTCGAGAATCCGCGTCCGGCGACGCGCAAGAAGGCGGAGAAATTCTGGATGAAGTGGGCCGGCTGGTAGGGGCGGACCGCGTCTTCGGAGTGTATCCTTGAGATTAGGGAGGCACTCAGCGGATGGACGTCAGAGACGAAATCGCGAAACAAGTCGAGAGATTGCCGCCAGACATGCAGAGCCAGGTGCTGCAGTTCGTGATTTCTCTCGCGGCATCGGCGCGCGGGAAGAACGGCGCAACCTTGCGCCAGTTCGCATCCTCTCTCGATGCCGTTTCGGCCGAGCAAATGGAAGAGGCGATCGAACAGGAGTGCGAGCGGATTGACGCCAGCCAGTGGTAAATTTCTGCTCGACACAAACATCGTCATCGCTCTCTTGCAAGGGGAGGCTGCGGTGTTGTCCAACCTGGACCGCGCCGCCGAAGTGTTCGTGCCGGCCGTTGCCCTGGGTGAATTGTTCTTTGGAGCGGCAAAATCCGGGCGTCCGGACGAGAATGCCGCCAACGTAGAGCGATTCGCGGCCGGCAGCACGGTTGTCGTATGCGATCTTGATGTCGCCCGGGAATATGGGCTGATCAAGCAACGCCTCAAGGAGAGGGGACGGCCTCTGCCCGAAAACGATATCTGGATCGCTGCCACGGCGACAGCGCATCAGATGGTGCTTGTGACGCGGGACCGCCACTTCGTCGAGGTTGAGCACCTGCGCACGGCGGATTGGGCTTCCCCTGCCGGCACTCCCTCTTGACCTGGCCGGCGTACTTCTCGATTACCCCACGCACCCGCTTCCCCAAGACAGCTCGCACGAGGATGTTGGCGTCGACGACCAGAGCCTTACCTGGCATTCCGCTTCTTCTCACGGGCAGCCCGGCGGATCTCCTTGTACTCCTGCATCAGTTCTTCTTCGCCGGCGCCCCAGGACGCGATCATTTCGTCCAGGTCCTTAGCCGCGGCGCGCATGGCTTCCACTTCAGCCTTCCGGGTTCGCTTTTGTGCAGGGATGTAGAAGCCGAGCGTCTCGCCGTGCCGCATGATCGCCAGCGGGGTTCCGGATTCGAGGTAGCCCGCGAGATTTTCGCGGAATTCGCGCATACCGACTTTAACCGTTTCCATATTGCGTACTCAATGTACACATCTTAGCATCTTGGGGACGTGCTCCCTATTGACACTCTGATCTCCCCCACGCTAATATATCCGTGACGGATGTATTGATGAGTAAGCCTCCAGCGCCCGAAGATCTGCTTCCGCTTACGCCCCCGGTCTTCCACATTCTGCTGGCCCTGGCCGGCGAGGAGCGTCACGGGTACGGCATCATGCAGGACGTCGCCCGCCAGACCAACGACGCCCTGCAACTCGGCCCCGGCACGCTCTACGGCTGCCTGAAACGCATGCTCGCCGCCGGCATGGTGGAAGAGTCCGACGCGCGGCCGGACCCCGCGCTCGACGACGAGCGCCGCCGCTATTACCGCATGACCCCGCTCGGCGGCCGCGTGGTGCGGGCCGAGGCGCAGCGCCTGGCCGATGCCGTCACTGCGGCCAAAGCGCGCCGCCTTTTCGACCGGCCCAAAGCCGGTGTCACGGAGGGAGCCTGATGCCGCAATCCTTATTGATGCGCTGGTTTTGCCGGGTCTACCTGGTGATGCTCTACGCATACCCGCGCGAGTTCCGCCTGCAGTTCGGCGGCGAAATGCAGCAGCTCTTCCGCGACCGCTGCCGCGACGTGGCCCGCACGCCGGGCCGCCTGCGCTGGCTGCGCTTCGCCCTGCGGAACGCCGCCGACTGGTTCTTGTCCACCATTCAGGAACGAAGCATGCCTTTACGCCAAATGACTTTTCAGGATTGCCGCCGCAAAGCCGCCGAGGTGGCGCGCTTCATCTGGTCCGCCGGACGGCGCACCCAGCCCCGCGGCTTCGTGGCCGAGTGGGCCATGACCCTGGTGGTGTTCCTCTTCGCCACCACCACGCTGGTGCAAGCCTACGTGGTTCCCACCGGCTCCATGGAGGGTACCGTGCGCGTGGGCGATCACATGCTGGTAGATCGCGTAGCCTACTCCGAATCCGGCGCCTGGGGCTCCCGCCTGCTGCCGTACCGCGCCGTGAAGCGTGGCGACATTGTGGTTTTCCACTATCCCGAAGACGTTCGCGAAACCTATGTCAAACGCG
>CAZARO010000660.1:0-4067 GCA_964487165.1 uncultured Solibacteraceae bacterium
CTTTCCATGGCGCCCGGCCGCCGTTTTTCCGCGCCCGCGGCGGCTGGCTGGACGAGCGTGGCCTGCCGCGGCTATCCTGAGGGGATTGCATTCGACCGTCACGACGGGCAGCGGCCTCACCAGCAGTGTGATCCATTTCACTACCTCGCTGCTGATTACCGCGGTGCTGCTGGTGCTCACCCTGCGGGCCGCGCGGCTTCCGGGAACTCCGCGGGCCAACATTTTCTTCGCGGTGTGCGGCGTCTTCTGGAGTTCGGGCGGACTGGCGGCTGTGCTGCTGCGAACGGCGGGAGTTCCGCTCGCCGCCCGCTGGGCCTTGGCGGCGCACGCTCTGCAGTACTCCGGGGCAGCCGCTTTCCCGATCGCCATTCTCATGATCTGGCAGCCTTTCGCGGCGCTTCCCTGGCAGAAACGGGCGTGCCGCGTGCTGCTGTTCTGCGCCGGAATTTCGGCCGCCGCGATTGTGGCCATGTGGTGGTCATGGCGTATCTCGCCTTCCGCCCTGGTACACGCCACCGCGTATAACGCCGGAATCGTACTGGTGCTGGGCGCGGCGGTCACGCTGCGGCGCGGGTCCACACCGCGCGCGGTTTTCCTGCCCTCGCTGGCGATTGTGGCGGCGCTCGGCGGTGCCGCTCTCATGATGCTGCTGGGGCGGGCCAGCGATTTGGTACTTGGGCTGGCAGCGCACCTGATTCTCCTGATGGTGCTGTGCACCTTCCTGCTGTTCGCGCGATTTCGACTGGCCGACCGCTTCATTCGCTACGCCGTGCGGATTCTGCTGGCAGCTTTCTGGACGGGAATCCTGGCGGCGATCACCACCGCGCCCACTACCTGGGAGGTGGTGCATCGCGCACAATTTCCCTCGGCAGTCCACGCGTTCCTGCTGGTGGTGAGCGTCAATGGGCTGCTATTCACCATCGCCTTTGTCGATGAGCGCGTCAGCCGGCAGGTGAATCGCTGGCTCTTTCGCGCTCCCGACTATCGCGCGGAAACTCGCGCGGCGGCGGCTCGGCTGCGCGGCCTCGATGACGAGGGGAAGATCGCGGCCGCCGTGGAGGAGGCTGCTCGCAGGCCGCTGGAATTGAGTAGCGCGCGGGTGCTGGCGGCGAATGCGGAGTCCTGGCCGGCAGCGCTGCTGGACGGAGAGACCGTGGAGCGCGCGGGCGAGTTGCTGATTCCCATGGCGACCGGCGGACGCGTCACGCACCTGCTGGCGGTATCACCGGGACCCGCGCGTCCGGGCCTGGTGTCGCACGATCTCGACTATTTGCGCGCCCTCGCCGCGCTCTACGGCAATCGCCTCGATGAGCTGGCGAGGGAGCGCGACGCCATCGAGCGCCAGAGCCGCGAAGCGCTGCTGGTGCAGCAGGTGACGGAGGCGGAACTGCGGGCGCTGCGCGCGCAAATCAATCCGCACTTCCTGTTCAATTCGCTCAATACCGTGGCGGACCTCATCGTGCGCGATCCGGCACGCGCCGAGACCATGACGCTGCGTCTGGCCAGCGTGTTCCGCCACGTGCTGGCGCACTCCAGCCGGCCGCTCACCACCGTGCGCGACGAGATCGAGTTTCTGCGCGCATACCTGTACATTGAAGAGGCGCGCTTCGGTGACCGTTTGCGCGTGGAGATTGCCGTGGACGATGCAGTGCAGGGCGACGCGGTGCCATCGCTGATCTTGCAGCCGCTGGTGGAAAATGCCTTGAAGCATGGCTTGGGGCCGAAGCCCGGCCCGGGCCGCCTGAGCATCTCGGCCCGCGTGGAGGGCGGCTTCCTGCGGCTGCGCGTCGAAGACGACGGCATCGGGTTCGGCGCGCGGCGCGAGTCGCCCGGTGTGGGTCTCACCAACGTGGCGGAGCGCCTGGCGACGTTATACCAGGACCGCGCCAGCCTCGAGATGGAAGCGCGCGAAGGCGGCGGGTGCCGCGTGACGGTGCTGATTCCGCGCGGACAGGCGGTGACGGAATGAAGTGTCTGATTGTGGACGATGAAGAGCCGGCGCGCGCGCGCATGCGCCGTCTGCTGGCCGCATATCCTGACCTGGTGGTGGCGGGAGAGGCGTGCGACGGGCTGGAAGCGCTGCGAAAAGTGGAGGAACTGCGGCCGGACCTGTTGTTCCTGGATATCGAACTGCCGGGGCTGGCGGGGTTCGAAGTGCTGCATTCGCTGCCGCGCGATGTGCCGCCGCCGCTGGTGATTTTCGTCACCGGGTACGACCAGCACGCCCTGGCGGCGTTCGAGGCGAATGCCCTGGCGTATCTTCTGAAGCCCGTGGAACCGGAGCGGCTGGCGCAGGCGGTGGAGCGCGCCCGCAAGCTGGCCGCCGGAAGCGAAGGCCGCGCGCGAGAAGGCGAGCGGCTGCGCCAGATCGCGGACGAATCGGCGCGGGTGCTGCGGCAGGTGGTGTGCCGCAAACGTGACCGGCTGCTGCTCATCCCGCCGGAGCAGATTCTGTGGTTCCAGGTGGAAAACGGCATCGTGAAGGCGCACACCGCGGACGACACGTTCTGGGTTAACTCTCAACTGGCGGAGTTGGAGGCCGGCCTGCCGCCGGAATTGTTCTTTCGCGCGCGCCGCGAAGTGCTGCTGAACGTGCAGCGCATCAAAGAAATCCGGCCGTATTT
This sequence comes from uncultured Solibacteraceae bacterium, assembly GCA_964487165.1. Lineage (GTDB taxonomy): Bacteria > Acidobacteriota > Terriglobia > Bryobacterales > Bryobacteraceae > PALSA-129. Next base: position 2,625 of record CAZARO010000660.1, read on the forward strand.
TAAGAGCGGCTTCCTGCTCATCATGACGGACGCAGCCGCTACGGAGATCGTGGTCAGCGAGCGCCAGGCGCGTTTATTCCGGCAGCGCATTCCGGGGTTGTAGGTCAGGCTCCGCTCGCGGCAGGGGTTTCGCGGGCTGAAGCCCGCGCCACCAAGATATGGCGATCCACTGGTGGGGTGGGCTTCAGCCCGCCACTTAGGGAGCAAATGGCCAAACTCCAGTCGCGGGCTGAAGCCCGCGCCACCAAGATGGGTCGATCCGCCCGGTGGGGTGGACTTCAGCCCAATGCCACTTACATTCCCTACAGACGCATACCTGCATAATTAGTGGGGCGGACGCCCTCGTCCGCGGCCGACCCCCTGGTCGGCCTCCCTTCGGCGCTAGAGACTTGATTCTCCGAGAGAAGAGCGGGACGAGGGCGTCCCGCGCGGACCAGGGGGTCCGCCCCACAATTAGCGCAGAATCCCACCTTTCCGGCAATGTATGTGGCATTGTTGGCTTCAGTCCGCCCGGCGGCGGCGACGTTTACGGGCAGCCCAAGGCAGGCGAAGCCCAGCGCGAGCAGCCTTATTCTCATTGCGCTCCGACGAAGAGCGTCACGCCCGCCTGCGTCGAGACGCCGCCGATGGACGCCTCGACCGCCGGCGACCCCTTGGGCACGTTGGCGGGAAGCTGAATGGTGATCTGGTAAAGCCCCACTGATCCAGTGGCGAGAACCGAGCTTACAACGGGCACCTGCAAACCGCCGACCGTCACGACCGGGAGCGTCGCTGTTGCCGGCGCGCCGCTCACAACCGTGCCGGCGGACGTGGGCGGGGTCGTGGGGCCGAATCCCGTGCCCCACAGCACCACCATCTCGCCGGGCATCGCGGGCGCGGCGGCCGTGACCGGCGTGTAGTTGGGCAGAAGCGACGCGATCGCGCTGCTCCCCGACACGAAAAACGCCGGCGCCACGGCTTGCAATTGCGCCGTGGCGGGCGCACTGACCACTCCGTTATTGGTGACGACGACGTTCACCGCGCCGGTGGCGCTATCTGACGGCGCCTGCACGTTGATCTGCGTGGGAGTGATGTATTCCACGAAAGCCGGCTTGCCGTCGATGGTGACGCTCACGCCATCGAGCCGGGTGGGCAGATTGTTGCCGCTGAAATCGGAGGATTGCCAGACGCGGGTATCGTTGGCCAGATTGGTTCCTTGAATCGTGACCCAGGAGCCGGCCTCGATGGGTGCCTGGAAGCTGGCACCGCTGACCACTCTTGCGATGACGGGCGCGGGAACCGGCGCCGACACGGTGAACCTGGCGACGAAGCCGCTGGAAGCATTACGCACAGATGTATCCTGCGGGATCGCGGTTTCCAGAATACTGGGGGACGAGGTGAATCCTGCGACGATCGGGTTGCCTTGCGGATCGACCGCAACCGCAGCCGCTTGCGCTGTATTGG
>CAZARO010000661.1:0-4066 GCA_964487165.1 uncultured Solibacteraceae bacterium
GAGACTCCTGCGGAAATCAAGTGGGGCAGGCCCCCTGGCCTGCGCGGGACGCCCTTGTCCCGCTGCTCGTGTGGATTCGGGCGCTCGAGTCGCGAAGAGGCCGACCAGGGGGTCGGCCGCGGACGGGGGCGTCCGCCCCACTATTTACGCAGATGCCCGAAAATGAGAAACTATGCGGCATTAGGATACCATCCTGCCCCACCAGGTCGGCTTCGCGGCTGAACGAAAACTCTCAGAGACTCGCGGTAAATCCGAGCTCTTGAATGAACGCCTTGATCTGCTCTTCATTCACCAGCTCGGGATTGTATTCCACTACCGCGGTCCGCTCCGGATAGCTCGACTTCGATCGCACGATTCCCTTCTGATCCTTGAGCAGTGCGTCGAGCCCCACCGCGCACGTGATGCAGGTGAATCCTGCGATTCGATACGTCACGGTCTTGGTTTTCGCCGCGCCGGCGGCCGCTTCCGCCGCGCCCAAACCGCAGGCGATTCCCTGGATAAATCTTCTGCGCACCATCATGCGTCAACCCCTCCTTTATCGCGCCCCAATGCCGGCCTCATAACGCCAGGCCGTCTGGCTCTTGGCTCCATCGGAAAATCTCGTGTCGGTATAGTCGTCGAACTCAATCTTTTTGTCCAGAACGCCGGTCTCCATCATCAGATCGCGCACCAGGTCGAAATCCGCCTTACGCGGCGCGAGCGGAGTGTACATCACCCGGTCCATCGGCTTGGTAAGCGCCCAGCGCAGGAGCGCGGGCTTCTGGTTGTAATAGAATCGGCCCACGAAATCGGCCGCGTCGTCGCGCTCCGGTTTGCCCTTGTCCAACCACAGGCCCGAGCGCGCGATGCCGTCCACCAATTCCTGCACCACGTCCGGGCGCTTATCGATCAGGCTCTGCTGCACCACCAGAATGCACGACATGTAATCGGGCCAGTACTCGCGCGCCTGGAAGAGAATCCGCCCGTAGCCTCCCATCTCCGCCTGCGAAGGGAACGGCTCACCCATGGAATACGCGTCGATGGCGCCGGCCGCCAATGCGCCCGCCACATCCGGCGGCGCCATTTCCACCATCTTGATTTCGCGCGGCTGGATTCCGTAAACCTTCATGGCCCGGAAGATGAGCAGCCGCTCGTCGGAAAAGCGGCTGGGGATCGCGATGGTGCGTCCGCGCATATCGGCGAAGCTCTTAATGGGGCCGTCCTTCTTCACCACCACCGCGCTTCCGTAGCGATGTCCCAGGTAAACCACCTTGATGGGAACGCCCTGTGCCCGCAGCGCAATCGCCAGCGGCGCCACGATGAAGGCCGCCTGGATGCGATTCGAAATAAGTGCCTCTTTAATCTCCGGAAACCCCTGGAACAGGCGGGGCAGGAAGATTTCGCCGCTGTCCGACAGCTTGGAGATATAGTCGGTCACCGGACAGGTGAGTTGGCACGTAACGGGGATGTACGCGACCACGATCTTGCGCTTCGCCGGAGGACGGTAATCGTTGAGAACCGCCCCCCAGTTTACGTTCAGCCAGGCGTGCAGCGCCGAAATGAGCACCAGCCATCCGCACCCGAAGATGACGACCTTGCTCTTAAGACTCATCGCGGAACCCCCAGCGAATCGACCGGACTTCTCGCAACCTGCGGAAGCCGAGATCGAGCGCGAGGCCGATAAGTCCGATGGTCAGCATGGCCGCGACCACCAGGTCATAGCGCTTGCCGGAATTGCGCGCGTCGATCACCAGGTAGCCCAGGCCGGAATCCACCGCGATCATCTCGGCGGCCACCATCACCAACCAGGCGATGCCGAGCGCGATGCGCAAGCCCACGAGGATCTGCGGCAGCGCCGCGGGAAATACCACGCGTGCCAGCAACTGGGGCGCGGTCAGTCCGAAATTACGCCCCGCGCGGCGGAAAATGGCCGGCACGTTGGACACACCGCTGACGCAGGACACGACGATGGGAAAAAGCGCGGCCAGGAAGATCAGAAACACCGGCGTCAGTTCGCCCACGCCAAACATGAGGATGGCCACCGGAATCCAGGCGATGGGGCTGATGGGCCGCAGCATCTGCAGAACCGGATTCACCACCTGGTTGACGGCCGGATACCAGCCGAGCGTCAGCCCCAGCGGGATGCCCACCGCGGCGGCCGCGCCGAATCCCAGCGCCACGCGCCGCAGCGAGTCGCCGATGTAGGCCCACACCAGCCCCTTTCGGGATAACTCCGCGAAGCCTCGTTCCACCGCCATCGGCGACGGAAAGACTTTCGTCTTGGTCCACGCCACCGAGTAGTTCCAAATCAGCAGCAAGAGTGCCGCGGCCAGCAGAGGCCACAGCCATCGCTCCCACTTTGCCGGTCGGGCCAGAGAATTCATATCTGATGCGCCAGCCCCAGTTGCTCCAGGATTCCGTTGCGCAGTTCCAGGTAGCGCGGCGAACTGATGTCCCTGGGATGGGGGACGTCGATGTCCACAATCTTCTGGATGTTGGCCGGCCGTCCGCTCATCACCGCGACGCGGTCCGCCAGTTGAACCGCTTCGTCGATATCGTGGGTGACGAAGATCACGGTGTTCCGCTCCTCCCGCCAGATGCGCAGCAATTCGCCGCGCATAATCAGCCGCGTGATGGAATCGAGCGCGCCGAACGGCTCATCGAGCAGCAGCATATCGGGGTTGACGGCCAGGGCGCGGGCCACCTCCAGCCGCTGCTTCATGCCACCGGAAAGTTCCGCCGGGTAGGCCTTCTCGAAACCTTCCAGGCCCACCATTTTGATATAGTGCGCCACGCGGCTCAAGCGTTCGGCGCGGGGCAATTTGAAGAGGCCGAACTCGATATTGCCTTCCACCGTGAGCCAGGGGAAAACGCCGCGCTCCTGAAATACAAAGATGCGGCGAGGATCGGGGCCTGTGACCCTATCGCCGTCTATTCGGATCTCGCCCGCGGTGGGGGAAAGAAAGCCTCCGATAGCGCTCAGCAGCGTCGACTTACCGCAGCCGGACGGTCCCACAATGCAGAGAAACTCGCCCTTCGCCACGGTGAAATTCACGTCGTTCAGCACCGGCGTGGTTTTGCCGTCGCGCGTGAACGCCATATGGATGTGTTCCGCGGATAACTTGGTTTCTAACTGCGTTTTCACAGACGCCGCCAACTATTCTTCAGAATACCCCCAGCGCAGCGATTTCGCCTTTTCCAGCGATCGCATTCCCAAATCCAGCAGTAAGCCGATGACGCCGATGATGACCATGCCGGCCACTACCAGGTCGTACCGATTCCCGGCGTTGCGCGCATCGACGATCAGAAATCCCAGACCGGAGTTGACCGCGATCATCTCGGCCGCCACCACTACAATCCAGGCGACACCGAGCGTGATCCGCAAGCCGGTAATTAATTGCGGCAACACCGCCGGATACAGGACGAGCCAGACCACACCCGCCGGACTCAGCCCGAAATTGCGCCCGGCGTTCACATACACCGACGGAATTCTTTGCACCGCATTGATGGCCGTGAGCAAGAGCGGGAAGAAGCAACTGAGGAAAATGAGAAACACGGCCGCGAGGTCGCCCACGCCGAACCAGAGAATGGCGATCGGAATCCAGGCCAGCGGCGAGATGGGGCGAAAGATCTGAATCAGTGGATTCAGGGCCAGCTCGGCGCGCGGATACCAGCCGATCATCAGCCCCAGCGGAATAGCTAAAATCGCGGCCAGGAAAAACCCCCATGTCACCCGAAATAGCGAGGCGCTTACGTATTTCAGGAGCAATCCGTGGCGCATCAGGTCGGCTATGCCGCCGGCTGTTTCCCACGGCCCGGGCAAAAGGTGGGTAGCGCTGCGGGAGACGGCGAATTGCCACAGCACCAGTAACATCGCGACGAACGCAATCGGGCGGAGCCTGCCGATCAGGCGATGCGGCATGAAGGACAAGTTATCGCGTCGGGCCGGACGGGACAATAGTATGAATCGACTATCGTGTGGAAGGCCTCTGGACTTTGGCCATTTTCCCTACTGCACGTTGGCCGGCCCCGGTGGGGCAGGATGACATCCCAATGTCACTTACATTGGCCTATGAGCCGTACCTGC
>CAZARO010000662.1:0-4042 GCA_964487165.1 uncultured Solibacteraceae bacterium
CCGTGACCGTCAGGGAGCGGATGCGCAAATACTTATGACGCTCTGTTTAACTGGCGGTATGCAGTGAGCTGGAGTCAGGAGCTACGCGATTTTGCGCCGAAGACAGATGCCCAGGGCGAGAAGCCCCACCGCCGAAAGGGCCGCCGTGGACGGCTCCGGAACACTATTGGTCTCGACGTCGATATCCACGTTGTCGACACCAAAGTTCAAGTACCCCAGATCGTCGACTTCCGCGAAGCGAAGCTCGAACGTCCCCCCGCCCGAAACCGCGGACGTAATGTCCTCGGAGAAGGGTTGATACACCGCCGGCTGCAAAGTATCTCCCGATTGCGTTTGAAACACGTTCAGCAGGACGTCGTTGGTGTCGAATGCCCCAGCCGTGGAAGGGAGAAGATCGACTCTGGCTTGTTGATTACTGTTCGGATCGGTGAAGTTGAGGTCGTCTTCCGGAACATAATCGGGGCCGAGATTGTTGAGGAAGTAATCGAACGACAGGGTGACGGAGGTCGCATTTGCCGGGACCGTAAAATCCTGAATCAGGACCTGGGAACTGGGATTCATTGAGTCCGTCATGGCCGCGTAGCTTCCCTCAGGCGGCGTAGGCACGGGAAATCCGTTCAGCGGTGAGGCCGTGCCAGACTGCACATACCAACTGCCCCCGCTGCCGGCCTCGCTTGTAACGGTCCAGCCGGTGAAAGTGGACGTTCCGCTTCCGCCGTTCGATTCGAAGCCACCATTGACGATAATATTCGTCGCCATGGCCGGCCAGGCTAAAACGATTAGGAATATGGACTTATACACGAAAGTTTCCCCTGGGAATCGATGCTTATTTCTGATACACGCTGGTGGTCGGCGAACCGTTGGGATTGTTTCCGTAGATGCGGTTGTTGACAAAGGAAACGATGGCACCGCCGCCAGTAGTGGCGAGCCCCGCGCCTCCATTATCGAAGATGGATGTATTGGTCAGCTTTACGATGGTGGCCGCGCCTTCGGACTGAACTCCGGCGGCCGTGCAGAGTGAGACCACCGTGGTATCCAGCGAGACTATCGCACCGTTGTTGGCCACTACGCCATTGGTATTCGCAGAAAAGTTCGAATTGACAGCATGCACCTTGGCGCCTGCGTTCGACGAGAGGCCCACTCCGCAATTCGCGACGGTCACACCGTTGGTAACCAAACTGACCGCACCGTGCGTTGCGTCGGCCGAGATCCCTGCTACACCCGTGCCCACGCAGTTCCGAATCTGAGTGTCCAATATGTTGACTGTGGTCACGTCTGAGGCACCGCCGCTGCCCACGATCTGGATCGCCGGGTCGGTGAATTGGTCAAAGCGCGATTTCTCGATGTGGACGGTGCCCCCCGAGGTTATGGAGACACCCGCCAGGCCGCTGGCAATTCCCTCGAAATCGATGCCCCGCAGGATCACTTCGGACCCTGCCGGAATGCTGATCGTAATCCCGTTGGTGCCCGCAACCAGTATACCGGCCATTGTGGCAGGACCGCTGCCATCGATGGTGATCGATTTGGTGATCGTGACACCGCCAAATCCGCCGGGATCGAGAGCGTCGATTTCGCCGCCGGTCGAGGTTTTCGAGATGGCGCCTGCGAACGTCTTGCAAGGGGCCGTGCGGGAGCAGGGATTTGCGTCGTCGCCGACGCCGGAAACCCAGGTTCGGGTTGCCTGCCCATAAGCGGCTACCGGGAGCACCAGCAAAATGCCTTTTATCAAGCGCGTATTGAATCTCAGTTTAGACATAGGAGTTTAGGTCCTGTTTATCCTATCATGAATGCCACCCACCAGGTGCGACAAACCGTACTAAGTATGCGTGGACATGGGAATGAGGTGGCGCTTGCGACAGCCACCTGAGGGAGTTGCAAAATTCGAAGAACCGCTTGCTTGCGCGCGCGGCTCAGAATGGCGCCTCTGTGCTTGCCAGAGCCTACCGAGCCGCGACCGCGAGGGAGCGGTCGATCAGCCGAATATTGCAACTCCCTCACCTGCCAGCGAGCCCGCCCCCGCCGCGCGCTACAATGCTGATTTCATGCCCCCCGTTCGACGGGCCGCCAGCGCCGAACAGACCCGCGCGGAAATCCAGGCGTTCCTCGAGAATTCCCGCCGGCCGGCGCTGCTCGAACCCGGCGAGGAGTTGCTCTCCCTCACGCCCGAAAATTACGCGCTCGACCTGCGCGGTGAGCGCCTCACTTTGCAGGCCTGGGACCGCACCCGCAACCTGTCCCGCCGCATCACCGGAATTAAGCAGTCGACTGCCGCGCGCATGGAGATCGCCGTAGAACGATTCCCCAAGCGCGAGGGACAGATTTACCTGCTCGATCTCGCCCGCCGCTCCGGCGCGGACCTCGGCCGGCGCTGCGGCAAGCTGGTCTTTCGCGAGCGCTTTCGCCTCTTTCTGCGCCGCCAGTTCCCTGAGTGGGACCTGGCCGAACTCAGCGCCGAAGCCAACCTGGAGTTCTCACTCTCGCCCGCTTTTCCGCGCGCATTTCTGCGCCATGGCCAACATGCCTGGGCCGCCATCGCGTGTCCGCCCGAGGGAGACAGCGGAGCGCTGCTGGCTTTCGGGCTCATCTGGCTCTCCTACCTGCGCGCCCGTGAGCGCCGCGTCACGGTGGAAGGGCTGGCCCTCTATACTCCCACCGGCCACGAGCGCTCCACCGCCCTGCGCCTTCTCTGCCTCAACCCTGCCGCCGCCCGCTTCGAACTTTTCACCTACTCCGAAGAGGATTTCATCGCCACCGTGGATCCGCGCGACCACGGCAACCTGGACACCCGCCTCACCCCGTCGAGCCGTCCCGCGCCCAATCGGCCCGACGCCTGGCGCGCCATCACCCAGCTTCCCGCGGTGGAGCGCATACCGCTGCACGACGGCCGCACCAGCCTGCGCGTCCGCGGCATCGAATTCGCCGAACTGTCCGGCGCCGATCTCTTCTTTGGGATGGCGGAAAAGCGCCCCGCAAGGGCGCACCACGCCGCCGAAATCGAGTCCCTGGTGGAAGAACTGGACCGCGCACGCTCACCCGAAGCCGCCGACCGCGGCCATCCGCTCTACCGCCAGTACCCCGAAGCGTGGCTGGAATCGCAGGCGCGCGCCAACATCGAAACCCTCGACGCCTCTTTGCTTTGCGACCCCATCTACGGACAGGTGCCCGCCTTTGCCGGCGGCGAACGCGGCATTCTCGACCTGCTGGCCGTGGACCATTCCGGCCGCCTTGCCGTGGTGGAGCTCAAGGCGTCCGCCGACCTTCAACTCCCGTTGCAGGCGCTGGATTACTGGATCCGCGTCAAATGGCACCTGGATCGCGGCGAGTTCGCTTCTTACGGCTACTTCCCGGGCATCGAGCTGCGGCCCGAGCCTCCGCGGCTTCTGCTGGTGTCACCCTCGCTCGAATTCCATCCTACTTCCGAGACGATCCTCAGTTACTTTGTACCCTCCATCGCAGTGGAACGAGTCGGGCTGGCGGTAGAATGGCGTAAGGGGCTGAAGGTGATGTTCCGCCTCACCGGCGCCGAACCGCCCCGCTGAACGTCGATCGAATTCCATGCTCAAAGCTCTGAAGCAAGCCCGCGCGGCGCTATCGCTGCTGAATCCCGAGGAGATCCTGAACCGTGCCCGCAAGCCGCTGCACATCGGGCTGGTGGCCTCCAGCGCCGCGGCCTATGCGGAAATGGAAGAGTATCTTCTGCCCAGCTCCCTGCCGCTAGAGGAACGCACGTACCTCATGGACCAGCTACACCGCGTGGGCGACCCCGGCGTACCGGAAACCGTGGACCTGATCCTCTTCGAACCGGGGATACCGGCCGGCCCCGGCACTTACACCTACCATCGGCGGAACCCTTCCGCCACTGCAGTGGAAATCCTACGCGGCAATGAGGACATCGCGCTGCCTCTGGCGCGGCAATTTCCGGCGTTCCGGGCGCCCGTGGTGGAGCGAACCATCCACGCGGTAGCCCGCGAGAACGCGCTCTTCGCGGTAGCTACCGCGCTGCCCGATATTATTCCCAGCCTGATCGAGTTGCCTTGGGCCT
>CAZARO010000663.1:0-4039 GCA_964487165.1 uncultured Solibacteraceae bacterium
GCTGCTGCTGCCGCCCTCGGTCGAGCCGCTGACCACCACCAGATGCGCACCCTCGACGCCGGTGGCAGTGGAGCCGCCGGAGGCCGCGCCGGTGTCCGTGAATTCCTGCCCGGCGAGCCCGGCGAGCAGACTCGCACCCTTGAGCATAGCCGCGATCAGGAACGAGATGCTGACTCTCGCCGCCGCATAGCCGTGGCCGGTCGCGGCGGCGTGCACCCAGGCCGCAATAAAAGCAGAGGCGGCCGAGGAGCCCAGGAGCGCGCCGGTGGCGTAGACCAGTAGGACACCGCCCCCGCCAGTGGTCTTGAAGAAGGCCTCCAGGATCGTGATCGTATCAAGGAAGCTCTCGTGGTAAGCGCGGACCGTGCTGATAGTCTCCAGCAGGTTGAGCGCGTCCGCCAGGGAAGCGAATTGCGCGTGCGATTTGCCGAAGATATCCGAGAGGTTGATCGTGTCGGAAAAGTTCGGTGTCTGGTTGTGAGTCAGGCTGGAAATGTCCGAGAGGGCGAATGTGTCCGACTCATTCAAGAAATGGAGTTGCAACGTGGCGAAGACATCCGCCAGGGAGAACGTGTCCGTGGGTGCGGGCGGAAAATATCCATGCGTCGTGCTGAACGTTGGTTCCAGCAAAGAGAACTGATCGGCGACGACGCCGCGGGCAGTTGCTTTCTGGATTGTGTCCAGCAACGTGAAGGGGTCCGAGAAAGAACCCGGCGCGTGGGTGTGCGCCGGGCTGAAAGATTCCACCACAGCGAACGGATCGACCGGCAGCTTGCCAGGCTTTTTAGAAAACACATCGGCAAACACGCTGGTGAATGAATCGGACAGTGTGGGGGAAACGTGCCCGTGGTTCTTTGCAAAAACGTCCGCGAAAACGGAATAGATCCCGGTCTCGCCCGCGAAGGAGCGCGCGGTCGTTTTCGCCACTTGATCAGAGACAGAAAATTGGTCGGAGAGAGCTAGCGGAACGTGAAAGGGGGTGACCGTCGGCATGACGTAGGCGACAAGGCCTATAAAGGAGGATGTGGGCGTGTACGTGAAACTATCGGTATGGGAGCCGGGATTGCCGGAATTGATGGTGTAGTCCATGATCCCGCAAAAATTCATGCTCTGCCCGTTGAACGCAACATGGCCGCCGTTACCCCACATCAGACCAACCGTGGAAGCCGTCGTGGCACTGGCTACGATGAACATTTCCAGTTCGTTGGCATTGGTTGGCTGCGCGGCACTCACGCTGGCGGTGCCTACGGCGCTGCTGGAGTAATTGAAAGAGGTAACCGAATCGAACGGGTTTCCGGTAGCCGCGCCGGAAATAATCAAGAACTGAAGCACGAAATCGACTTGGCTTCCGAAATTGAACGTGACGGAAGTTCCGGTCGTACCTGTGGGTTGCCCTGCGGTGACCCACGCGTGGTACAGGCCGCTTTCGGAGGTAGAAACTGGGCCGGCGTAAAACGTCATGTTCGTGCAGGTGGGGTAGCCGCTCTGGAACCCATTCGCGCTGTTAGCTGCGGCGAAAATGATGAGGGTTTGACCGGGAGACATCGCGGGGATCGTGAAGCCAGATCCGCTGGCAATGCCGGAACCGCCAGACGTCCACCCCTGCACGATGGAGATGGCCCCAACCGCCGGCGCGTTCAACGAACTCGTGAACGACTCCACCATGGTGTAGGCGTCCAAAAACGTGGAGCGACTGATCGCCTTCGAAATGCTCTCAACCAGTATGAATGGATCTGAAAATGCCTTAGCGTTGATCGTCTGCGTTGCCAGGAACGATTCCGTGATGGTAAACGGATCTTTCGGCAGCTTGGCAGGATTCCTTACGATTCCCAAATCCTGAAAGGAAAATGTTTCGGTAAAAGATTCGCCCGGCAGTACGCGATGCTGGACGAAGGTATCGGAAAAGACGCTGGTAAAGGGGTCGGAGAGACTGCTTCGCGCGGTACTCTTCGCAATGGTCTCCGTGATCGGTAGGGGGTCGGAGAAAGTTTGGTTATAGGAATCGCCGCCGAGAGAGCCTTTGAGAATGAATACTATTCCAAAATAAGGCGGCGATCCTGTAATCGCTCCGTTGATGTCTTCCATCCGGATACTGAAATTAGAAACTGCGGAGGTGGCGACTTCTGCCGCCCACCCTTGATCGGTTTGGCCAGATGGAGACCACCCTACGAACGTCTGCGAATAATAAGTCCCGCCCAAAGCGGAGGACAAGCTGCTGGCCATGGGGGCGGAATAATCCCACCAGAGGCACGCCAAAAGGGCATCGCCGGCGTTGCAACTGATTCCGGTAACGACAGTTTGATTCGTGTTTTCCGGAAAACTGCTTGGTAGATTCCCGACTCCGGTGTATACCCCGCGTATCATGTTCGGCTGACTCACGAAACCCTGCCAGCGCGATATTGTGCCCACCAGAAAACACGAAACGTTGTTATGCACAGTAATGGTGGTGCCCGGAGTGCCTGTGGCGAACCCCACCCACAGCTCTATCTCGCAGTTGTTGGTCGAGTTGACCCAATCCGTGAGGTACGTCCACGTGACGTTCGTTTGGGTGATGCTGGTAAAATCGCTGCCGGTCGACCAGCCTGTGAGAACTGCAAAGAAGACATCAGAACTGGTGAGCGTGCCGCCAATCGTAATATTCATCGACGTGGCATTGGCGTCGGTGGCGTTGTCCCCGACGTTGCCACTCTCGTAGGTGATGGCCATTCAGTGGCTCCTACGTCTGATATTTATGCGTGACGGTAAGCTGATCGGTCGAAACCACGTTGACAGCGGAGAACGACTGGTACGCCATCATGTTGCCGCCCGACGATGCGTTGTCGATGATGCACTCCTCGGTGACGGCAAACGAAGAGGTAAAGGTCCACGTCTTCACAAGCTGCGTCGTGTCGTTGGTGACGGTGGTGGTCACCTGCGAAGCGGTCGCGGCGCCGCGTGAACCACCGCCGGTGGTGATTTCGGATGCCAGGGCGGTCGCGGTCGCGGGGGTGCCTTGGGTACCGATCCCGATCGCCAGATTGACCATGGCGTTATAGGAGCCTTGGTTCGAGATGCGGCCGTTTCCGGCGGCGTGTCCTACGTTCGTGATGGTGTTCGCGCGCACCAGCCGATCGGTCCAGTTCCCCAACAGGAACCAGCCCTTGAGATCCATCCCGAGATGGCGACGGATGTACCGGCCAAGGGCGTTCTCGGCCCACAATCGTTTGCGGCGCCCATTGGCGTCCAGGACGGCAATTTCCGTCCAGCCATTGAGCCGCATTTTAGTTTTTAACGTCATTGATCGGTACCTCCTCGTGAAAGTTCAAGTTGTAGTGTTGGCCGATCGCAGCAATTGCATCGTTTGCGGTGTTTTCGTCTGCTGCCTTCTTCTCGGCTTCCTTGGCCCACTGCGCGGTGAGCTCGAGGTCGTTCTGCATGACATCGGCCTGCTCCTGGTAATACTCCGGGCGCGTGTTCTCGGGTAGATGGGCGTACTGCTGCGAGTGGACGGTCTTGCCAGAGTCGTCCAGGAAATCAACCTCCGCCGCGACGTGAAGCGCGGGCTCGCCCGTAACCGGGTGGGGAAGGTACTTCTTAGTAAGTGCGCGAATAGCAGCTTTCATGAGTTTTTAAGTCTCCGTAACCGTCAAGCCACCGGTGGCGAACGTGAGCTGGTCACCGGTATTGATGGTCTTTGATGCCGTGAGATTGCCGTACCACAGCATGTTTCCGAGCTGGTCGAACAGTGCGAACGCCACGATGGTGCCCCAGGGCGCGGCAGCCTGCGGGAATGTCACGGAGGCGTTGTTGCTGATCGTCCCATTGGCTGGCGAGGCGAACGTGCCTGCGGTGCGCGCGTAGCCGCTTGATCCGTTGCTGACTTCAACCCCGCCGCCGCCAGGACCAGGCGACGAAGTATAGAGTGCAACCAGGATCTGCGTCGGTGACGTGTACGCGACGCCATTGAGGACCGCACTGAGAAAGGCGTTGTCAAGATAGTAGCTCTTTGCCATGAATTACTCCTCAGAAAGCCAGGGCATTCGGGCCGGCGACGGTGAAG
>CAZARO010000664.1:0-4032 GCA_964487165.1 uncultured Solibacteraceae bacterium
ACCACCGAGATCTACACTCTTTCCCTACACGACGCTCTTCCGATCTCGCCTCCGCTCTCAAAGAAAGTTCGCGCGGCGTCACGGCCAGCCGCGGCTGGCAATTGGGCAAGCTGTTAGTGGTGGCGCAGGTGGCGCTCTCGCTGCTGTTGCTGGTGGGCGCGGGCCTCTTTCTGCGCAGCCTCCTCAACCTCGAAACCAAAGACGTGGGCTACTTGCGCTCCAACCTGGTGGCGCTGCGCGTCGACCCCACGGCGAGCGGCTATCCGATTCCGCAGCAGTTGCCCCTCACGCGCCGGTTGGTCGAGCGCCTGCGCTCCATTCCGGGGTTGACCGGCGTCACGGTTTCCGAAAACGGCATCTTCGGTTCTACCGATTCCGGCTCCGACGGCCTGCAGGTGGAGGGCTTTAACTCCACCCGCAAGGAGGACCTCACGGCGTCTGTCGACCAAATCGGGCCGCATTATTTCAGCGTGGTCGGTGTGCCCATTCTCTCCGGCCGCGAGTTCGACGAGCGCGACACCGCCGGCAGTCCGCCGGTGGCCGTCATCAACGAAACCATGGCGCGCTTTTACTTCGGCAAGCGCGACCCGGTGGGTAAGCACATCCTCGACGGCGGCACGCGCATCACTATCGTGGGTGTGGCGCGCGATATGAAGGAGCGCGCGTTGAAAGCCGTCACCGAGCGCCGCTACTATCTGCCCTTCTACCAGATCTCCGACCGCATCTTTGGCTTCAATTTCGAAATGCGGACGCGCGGCGATGCCGCGCAGATGCTCGCCGCCGTGCGCCGCGCAACGCAGATGTTCGACCCCAACTTGAAGATCGTGAGCCTCGCGCCGGTAAGCCGGCTGATCGACCAGAGCATCAGCGACGAACGATTGATCGCCCAGCTTTCGGCCTTCTTCGGCGGGTTGGCGCTGCTGCTGGCAGCCACCGGTCTTTACGGCGTGATGGCATACGCCATGTCGCGAAGAGCGAGCGAAATCGGTCTGCGCATGGCGCTGGGCGCCGCGCGCAGCGACGTGGTAGGCATGGTGCTCCGTGAGACGCTGATCCTGGTGGGCGCGGGCGTCGCCATCGGACTGCCCGCCGCACTCCTGGCGGCACGCCTGATCGCGGCGTCGCTCGCCAACGTCAGTGCCGGCGATCCGGTGACCCTTGCGGTATCGACGCTGGTGCTGTTGGTGTTCGCGCTCGCCGCCGGCTGGGTGCCGGCACACCGCGCCTCGCGCATCGATCCCCTGGTGGTGCTCCGGCAGGAGTAGTTGCAACAGGGGTCTAGTAGATTGCACGAATCTCGTGCTACACTAAATTCGTGGCAAGAAACGTCACCATTAAGATCTCGGACGAAGCCATTCTCTGGGCGCGTCGTAAAGCGGCGGAGGAGAACACATCTCTTTCCCGGCTAATCGGCGGAATGCTGGAGCGCCAGATGCGATTGACCGACGAGTATTGGCGGGCATTCGACCACTGGAAATCGAACCGGCCGTTGGCTGCTAATGGCGCTGTCGAGCGCCTGAGCCGCGAGGAATTACATGAACGGCGGTGACGGTTTTTTTGTCGACTCGAATCTCCTGCTATATTTCGTGGATCCAAGAGAACCTGAGAAACAAGCCCGCGCCGCCGAATGGCTGGACGCTCTATGGGCGGCAGGAGCTGGGCGGCTGAGTTGGCAGGTGCTGAACGAGTTCTATTGGAACGCCGTGAAGAAGATGCGCCTAAAGCCCGCGAAGGCGCGTGAGATCGTAGAAGACCTTAGCCACTGGAGTCCTGTGAGCACCTCCCTAGGTGTTGTGCAGGATGCCTGGCTGTGGATGGACACGGCGCAACTCCCGTACTGGGACGCTCTCATTCTGGCGGCGGCCCGGCGTTCCGGTTCCCTTTACCTGCTTTCGGAGGACTTCCAAAGCGGCCGCAAGTATGAAGATGTCGAGGTCTTAAACCCCTTCGACCATCCTCCCGCTAACTTCTCGCTCTAGCGCCCGCCCCGCCCTCACGCCAACTTATACGGCCGCCCGCGATACATGCCGATTCGCTCCACGCTGCGCACGCGAATCAGTAGCACGCTGACGTTGTCGCCGCCATCGTGTTCGTTGGCGGCATCGATCAACTGGCGGGCGGCGGTGTTCAGGTCGGTGTTGCCGGTCACGATCTCCGCCATTTCCGCGGCGGAGACCGCGCCGTGCAGTCCGTCCGAACACAAAAGCAGCACATCGCCGCCCAGAACTATTTGCTCCGACGTATCGGCGCCGACGAACATGCCGTTGCCCAGTGAGCGCGTCAGAATGTGTTTCGTCGACTCGGCCGGCTGGCGGCCGGAAATCAGCCCCAGGTGCGCCTGGCCGCCCCCCATGGTGTGGTCGCGCGTGAGCGCCCTGGCACGGCCGCCGCGAATCGAGTAGCAGCGCGAATCGCCCACGTGCGAGATCACCGCGCGGTCGAACCGCAGAGCGCACGCTACCAGGGTGGTAGACATAGGCGCGCCACGGGGTTTGCTGGCTATTCCAGCTTCGAAGACTTTCTCGTTGGCGGTTTGCACCAGCCGCGGCAGCAGCGACCGCAGCGGCTGATCGCGGCCGGCGCGCCGGAACTCCGCCAGCAATGTCTCCACCGCGGTGCGCGATGCTACCTCGCCCTTCTCCTGGCCGCCTACTCCATCGGCCAGGGCGAACAACCAGCCGTGACTCTGTTCCCCATCGGGACCTTCCGGCAGCGCGCAGCCGAGGTAATCCTCATTGTGGTCGCGTACCTTCCCGCAGTCCGTAGCCTGAGCGTATTCCAGATCCAGCATCGTTACCCGCTATGAAGCCACGTTCTCGCTGGGCCGTTGTCCCACCAGCGTGGTGCGCCCGCTGGCTTTGTTGCTGCGCGCAAAGTAGACCCAGCCGTAGATCGCCCACACCGCAGCCACTCCCAGCGCCAGCAGCGGCTCCTTTACGGTGCCAAACCCCATGAACGGACCGATCAGGTAGAAGGCCATGCAGGCCAGGTTGGCCACCAGTCCGAATACCGGGATGAACAGGTGGCGCACGGGATTGTACTTGGGGTGTTTGTGGAAGGCCACCATGCAGGTGATGCAGCTTAGGGAATATAACACGAACGTGCCGAAGTTAGAGGCTAGAGTTACGGTGAGAAAAGAATTCGGCAAAGCCGCCATCTTGTCGTGCGAAAGGTAGCCGAAGCTCGACCAGAAGCCTTGCGGAAGACCCTTGATAGTGGCGTCCGTCAGCGCGCCGGCGTCGCCGAAGAAGTTGATCACGGTGAGGCACCCTACCACGGCCGAGATCACCGCCAGAGTCCAGATGGCGCGATGCGGCGTGAGGTTTTTTCCATGCAGCATGCCCAGGGAATCCGGTAACTCGTCGTCCTTGCCCATGGCATAAGTGACGCGCGCCCCGGTATTCATGCAGGAGAGTGTAGTGCCGATGAGCGCCAGGAAGACGGTGAAGGCCTCGAACTCCATGAAGACCCGGCCGTTGCCCGGCCCGAGTATGGCGTTGCCCACCACCACCATCATGTCGCCGATGGGCGCCGCCGATCCCACCGCGGTCTGCATGGTATAGCCGCTATTGAGGAAATAGTTCGCCGCGAAATACTCGAAGAGATAGCAGAAAGCCCCCTGCACCAGCAGGGATGTTACCACAGCAATGGGGACAGTTCGTTTGGCATCTTTGGCCTCCCCGCTCATGGACGTCACCGATTCGAACCCCACCAGAATCAGAATGGCGATGGTGGCTTGCACGAACATCCAGCCGAAATTGTGCATGCCGACCACCGAACCGGCCGTGGGATGGGCCAGAAAGTTACCCTTGTCGTCCTTCTCGGGATAGGCGATTTTGAATGGCACCGGCTTGCCGGCGGCGTCCACCGCGGGTTTGGGGACACCGCTCGAATCGCGCACGATCACGTCCGCGGGCTTGCCGTCGACGATCTGTTTCTGGGTGGCGAATTCGTAGGTGTAGGCATCTCCGGAGGTGGAATCGAACTGATAGGCCACGCTGCCCGGAGGATGATTCATGCGATAACCCAGGG